>CAILTC010000400.1 GCA_903837025.1 uncultured Bacteroidota bacterium
CCTACACGACGCTCTTCCGATCTATAATTTTAATACTCCAAAAACGTATGCGACTTTTCAAGCTTTTAAAAGTGCTTTTTTAAATAACGAGATTCACTTTCCGGTATTGGTCAAGCCAAGATTAGGAAGCGCTAGTATACATGTTTATAAAATAAATACTCTTGACGAGGTTTTATTTTTAATGAATCAGCAAGATGATTTAATTATTCAAGAGTTTTTAAACGGTATAGAATTAGGCGTAGATTGTTATGTTGATATGATTAATAACGAACCAGTTGTAAGCTTTGTAAAACAGAAAATTAGAATTAGATCTGGTGAAACAGATAAGTCTAAATCTGTTGTGTCTGATGCACTATTTGCTTTAATAGATGACTTAGTCGTAAAGTTAGGAGTCAAAGGTCCTATTGATATTGATGTGTTTAAGGTTGAAGATCTTTATTATATTTTAGAAGTAAATCCTAGATTCGGAGGAGGATATGTTCATGCCCATGAATGTGGTATTAACTTTCCTAAATATATAAAAAACAATTTGTTAGGATTTTCAAATAAGAAGGAAACGGTTTCTTATTTGCCAGATATTTATTTAATGAAATCGGATCGGGTTTTAGTTAAGTCAGCTAACGAGCTCGTTAAATAGAATTTCTCCTTTTAAAAAAATTATGAATATATTAGTATTAACTGCAGGAAGGCGAATAGAGTTGGTAGAAGCTTTTAAAAAGGCTTTTATTTTAGAAAATATTGGCGGAAAAGTTATTGCAGCCGATATGAAATCTAGTGAGTTTGTAGCCACTTCTTATTTTGCAGATCACTATGTTCAAATTAAACCAATACTTGATCCAGACTATATTGAGGATATAATTCAAATTTGTAATAAATACGAGGTGAAATTGATTATTCCAGGTATTGATAAAGAGTTGCGTATAATTGCTCGAAACAAAAATAGAATAGAGGCTTTTACGGATGCAATTGTTATGATATCGGATGAAAATGGGATTGATTTATGTGAAAATAAATTTTTAACCCATGAATTTCTCACTAAGTATAACTTAAAAACGCCACGACTAATTAATGAAGATGATTTGTTATCAAAAAACTACCATTTTCCATTATTTATAAAACCATCAAGTGGAAGTTCGAGTTTTAATTGTTTCAAAATTCATAATGAACCTGAATTACTTTTTTTTAAAACATACGTTAAAGATCCTATAATACAAGAGTTTGTATTTGGGACTGAATATTGTATTGACATTTTTTCTGATTTTGAAGGCAATCCCATTACCATTGTACCTAAAATTCGAATTAGCCATCGTGAAGGCGAAATTGTTGACGGAAAAATCGAAAAACATCCAGGTATTATTTCCTTAATGAAAAAACTAGTTTTAGTACTGAAGCCAAAAGGTGAAATCAATGTTGATTGTATCGTTTCGGGATCTGAAATTTATATTATTGAAATTAATCCGAGATTTGGAGGGGGAGCACCAATGAGTTTTAAATCTGGAGCCAATTCACCTTTAAATTTAATTAAACTTTTAAAAGGAGAGACCCTTAAATATAATGAAGATTATCAAGATGGGCTATTCTTTATGCGATTTGAAGACTGCATTCACAACTAAATTTTTTTTAATATAAAACGTATAAGCGCACTATGTATCAAATTTATTCCTTAAATGAGTCTGAAAAATGGACTGAATATTATAATCGGATTAATCACAAAGATATTTATTATAAGATGGAATTTTTCAGAGCTTTTGAAAAATTTGAAGGGAGTCAAGCTCTTCTTTTTATTTATGAAGAGGGGCAAAATTTAGTTTATTATCCCTTTTTTAAAAGAGTTATTAAGGATAGCCTCTATTTTGACATTACAAGCCAATATACATATGGAGGTCCGTTGTTTAATATTGTAGACAACAATGATGATTTTGTATTAAATTTCAGAAATGTTTTTGCTTCATTTTGTATTGAAAATCAAATAGTTAGTGAGTTTGTTCGCTTTCATCCTTTCATAAATAACCAGGAATTATTAAAAGATTTTTTTACTATTCAATGTGTGAATGAAGGGGTGTATATTGATTTAAAAAAAGAAGCTGAGGATATTTATAGCGATTATCGACCAGATACAAGATACCAGATTAACAAAGCAAAACGACTTGGACATCAAGTAGTATTCTCTAACAATATAGAGGATTTGGATCTTTTCTTTCCAATTTACGAACATACATTACAAAGAAATAATGCGGATTCTAATCATTATTTCTTAAATAAAGATTTTTTAAAACTTTTGATTAGTGAATTGAAGGATAATTTTGAATTCATATTTATTCTTTTAAACGATACCTATGTCTCGGCAGAATTAGATTTATTTACTGAAAAGTATGTCCACGCAGTTGTGGGAGGTACGCTTAAAGATTATTTTAAAGGACATCCAAACCACTTATTAAGACATGCGCTTACATTAAATCATAATGGAGGTAATCAAGAAAAATTAATTTTGGGATCTGGAGGTACAAGTGGTGATGGTATATTTGAATATAAAAGGAAATTTAATCCTATTGGAATTTATGAATTACATATGGGTCAGAAAATTCATGATGAAGAAAAATACAATGAATTAGTTAAGAAAAGGCAGGAAACTTATCCAGAAAAAGAGCTAAATCCTAATTATTTTCCATTGTATCGATCCTAATTTAAGATTTAAATATAACTGTCCTTCTTTTCATTACAGTTATAATAATAGTTTAAATCATGAACGAAAAATTAATTATCAATTTCACGCCTACTGGCATGATTCCGTCAAAAACAACAACTTCTTATGTTCCTGTAAGTGTTTCTGAAATAGTAGAAGAGGTTCACCATGCATCCGAAATAGGGATAACGATGGTTCATTTACATGCAAGAGATCCTATTTCACAAATTCTTACCTATGATAAAGAGATATATGGTAAAATAATAGAAGGTATTCGAAAATATGCCCCTTATTTAGTTCTTTGCGTTTCTTTAAGCGGACGTGATTTTAGCGCATTAGAACAACGTGGAGATCCTTTATTATTAGAAGGAGATTTAAAACCTGACATGGGTAGCTTAACACTAAGTTCCCTAAATTTTAATAATGCTGGAAGTATGAATACCCCTGAAATGATTCAAGACTTAGCCGCATTGATGAAATTAAAAGGTATTGTTCCTGAACTTGAGGCTTTCGATATAGGAATGATTAATTATGCGAAATATCTAATTAAAAAAGAATTGATACAAGCCCCTTATTATTTTAATCTTTTATTTGGAAATATTGCTTCTTCACAAGCCAATCTTCTTCATGCTGGTGTCATGATAAACGATCTTCCCGAAGAATCTCTTTGGAGTTTAGCTGGTATTGGAGATGCTCAACTAAAAATGAACGCTCTCTCTATAGCGATAGGAGGTGGTGTAAGAGTTGGAATAGAAGATAATATATGGTATGATCCTTATCGAACTAAATTAGCTAATAATATCGATTTAATTAAAAGAATTCATACGCTAGCTTTGGCAAATGAGCGCGAAATAATGACTCCTCAACAATTTAGATTAAAAATGAATTTAGAGCCAGGTAATGGGAAATATGGTCGAAAATTTTAATGTATTATGAAAATTAAAAATAAACCTAAAATTGGCACTATTCATAGATTTTTGGATATAATCCGCCATGGATTATTGCTATTTGGAATACGAAACAGACTTGCTAAAATTGGGTTAGATATTAATCCTTATTATTGGGTTCAAGAAGAATATACCGAATGTCAAGAACCTGAAATTAAAGGAAATAAATCAGATTATACCTTAAGATATTTAGATATTGATCAATTGAAATTAATTACTAATCTTGATGTTAATTTTGATAGTGAGTCAATGATTGAGGGGGTCAAAAAAGGACAATTATGCATTGGTTTAGAACATAATAGTGAAATAGCTGCTTTTTTGTTCATTGATTATAATGACTTTGTATTTAGTGATAGATTGTTCCATTTGAAGGAAAATGAAGCTTACGTTTTGAATGTCTGGACTTTTCATCCGTATCGAAGTAAGAATTTGGCCTCCTATTTGAGATATCTTAGCTATCAATTATTAAAAAGTCAAGGGATAAATGTGAAGTATAGTATTATTCAGTTTTTTAATAAATCATCTATAAAAGTTATCAATAAATTAAACGCTAAATATTTAAAACTTTATTTAAGCATTGTTCTTTTTAAAAGGTATTATTGGAATTTTATTATTTGGGATTATGAATAATATTCTCTTTTTTTTAAATATATAACTTTGCTTTTTTATAATTTACTATTCAATAAAAATGAAAAAAAAATATAAAGTATTTTCTCTTGCAGAGTCTGATAAATGGAACGAATACTATGATCGTATTGAAGGTAAAGACAAGGATATCTATTATACATCATCCATAATAAACGCTTTTGAAAAATTCGAAAACACACAGGCATTACTTTTCATTTATGAAGAGGATGAGAATTTAGCCTATTATCCTTTTTTTAAACGTACAATCGATGGAAGTAATTATTTTGACATTACCACACAATTCACTTACGGAGGCCCTTTGTTTAAGATCAATAGTAATAGCGAGGAGTTTATTGATAATTTTAGATCTGCCTTTGGTGATTATTGCAGAGAAGATGGGATAATAAGTGAGTTGATCCGATTTCATCCTTTTATAAATAGTAATCTGCTTTTGGATGGATATGTAGAAATAAAAGTGGTCAATAATGGGATTTTTATGGATTTAGATAAAACGGAGATTGAAATAGTAAACAATTACCATCCAAAAGTAAATTATCAAATTAAAAAAGCAACTCAGAATGGTTGTAAAGTAATTTTTTCTAAAAACCTCAAAGATTTGGACTATTTTTTTTCTATATATGAGCATACCATGGAAAGAAATAATGCCAATAACAGTTTCTATTTTTTGAATAAGGAATTTTTACAACTCTTACTTGAGCAATTAAAGAATAACTTCGAATTCGTTTTTATTGAAAAAGAGGGTGTTTATGTTTCTACAGGACTGATTTTGTTTTCTGAACAATATGCAAATACTGTCATTGGTGGAACTTTAAAGGAATATTTTAAATTTCACCCTCACAGACTACTTAGACATGCTCTATCTTTAAGCTATCTAAACAAATCGCAAACAAAATTAATTTTGGGAACTGGAGTGTCTATGGATGATAGTATATTTGATTATAAAAAAAGATTTAACCCTAATGGGGAGTATAAATTCCTGATGGGTATGAAAATTCATGATGAAGAAAAATACAATGAATTAGTTAAGAAAAGGCAGGAAA
>CAILTC010000401.1 GCA_903837025.1 uncultured Bacteroidota bacterium
GAAACAATTTCGCTACTAGTTTCAGCATTATATATTACCTACCAACAATCTGATAAATTATTTCTTTACGGTTTATTCATAACATTAGTTTCTGTTATTCTATTTTTTATAAGACAAATTTATTGCCATTTTAAATATGAGGAGGTTGTAATAAATATAAGGAAATATAAAAACGAAATAATATTTAAAGAAATGTATGTTCATGCAGGATGGAGTTTATTAGGGAGTACTTCAAGTATCCTAACAATGCAGGGTATAACAATAATTTTAAATAATTTTTTTGGTGTAATTGTAAATGCTGCACAAGGTATTTCTAACCAGATTTCGGGACAACTTATGGCATTTTCAAATACGATGCTTAAATCTTTAAATCCATTAATTGTAAAAAGCGAAGGTGCCTCTAACAGGAAGCAGATGTTGATGGCCTCCATTACGGGTAATAAATTATCCTTTTTTCTACTATCTTTTTTCTCTATCCCAATGTTGATAGAAATGCCTTTTGTTTTGACTGTATGGTTGAAAAATGTTCCTGAATTTACAGTAATTTTCTGCAGACTAACAATAGTAAGACTTATGTTAGGCCAATTAACGGTAACTTTTCCTATAGCTATTGGCGCTACAAACAAGATTAAACAAAGTCAATTAGTAGAATCAATTATTTATATTTTTTTATTACCTGTAAGTTATTTTATGTTTAAACTGGGATTTGAACCTAAGTTCATTTACATTAATTTAATTATTATGGTTGTGTTCTTGTTTATTTCAAGAATATATTTTACTCATAAATTATGTGGGTTATTGGTAAAAAGTTATTTTCAAAATGTCGTTTTTCGTTGTATTATAGTATCTAGTGTAACATTAAGTATTTCACTAATTCCTTTATTTTTAATGTACGAAGGGTTTTTAAGGTTAATTATAGTGATTTTAAGTAGTGTTATTATGTTTTTTATAATGATTGTAAGTGTTGGATTAAATAAAACTGAGAAAAAAATGATTAATTCAGTATTTGAAAATTTATTATTTAAAATTTTAAAAAAAGGAATGAAATCAAGCCATATTAGAAAATCAAATTAAAGAATAATGAAAATAGGTATTTATACGATACATTCAGCATATAATTTTGGAGCAATGTTCCAGTCTTACGCTACTCAAAAGGCAATTGAAAAAATAGGTTTCGAAGCAGAAATAGTTAATCTGTACCCTTTAAAAGAGGAGAAAAATAATGAGTTAAGGGTTTTTGATTTAGAGCCTAAAGCTATGTTTACTTATTGTTACGCTAAATTGAACCCTAATATTATTTTGAAATTAAAGAGATTTAAAAATTTTCATTTATCAATGAATTTATCAAAAAGGTATTTTTCAGTAGACGAAATTATTAAAACTCCACCAATATATGATATACATTTGGTAGGAAGTGATCAAGTTTGGAATTTGGAAAAAGGAATTGAAAGTTCTTTATATTTTTTTCTTAATTTCCTAAAATCGGATAGTATAAAAATATCCTATGGTTCAAGTTTTGGAACCTCTATGGTTGATGAAAAACATTATATTTCTTTAAAACAATTATTAACTTCATTTAAAGCTATTGGAGTTCGTGAAAATGAAGGAGTAGAAATTGTAAAAGCTGCCACTGGTTTTACTTCAAAACAAGTCTTAGACCCTACCTTTTTATTAACACAAGAGGAATGGGGTAACTTAGCTTCTGAAAGAATTATAAATGAAGATTATATTTTATATTATGGTTTTGATAATACTGAAATATCAAAAAAAATCATTTCTAATCTTAAAAAACGTCTAGGTTTAATAGTTGTAGCTGTTTCAGGAAGTGTTTTTTTTCCACATAAAGTTGATAAATTTATTCAGAATGCAGGTCCTAAAGAATTTTTGAGCTTAGTAAAGTATTCAAAATTTGTTATCGCTAGCTCATTTCATGGTGTCGCTTTTGCAATACACTTTAAAAAGAGTTTTGTTTCTATAAAACATCCAACACGAAATTCTAGAATGGAATCTCTTTTAAAAAACTTAAATTTAATCAATAGGCAAATTGAAAATCCGGATGTATTATTAGAGCTGTCTGAAAGAGACTTTTTTATTGATTATAATGATTTAAATGAAGAAATAAAACATCAAATTTCAGAATCTATAAGTTGGTTATCTAATTCTTTGATTAAATCTTTTAAAGATTGATGTATTTCCAATTAAAATTGGTATAAATCCTAATTATTCTAAATGTTACTTAAGATACAGGACTTAAAAATAATAAAATTTAATTTTCTTAAATTATTACTTAAAGTTAACAAAGTAATATTTAACAAAAAAGTTGCTAAACCTAAATGTATTGAAAATGCTAATAGGGCATCACAAATTATCTATGATGCTTTGATGGAAAAAAACTCTTGCTTGATTGCCAGATTTGGTGCTTTTGAACTATCAACTTTAAAAAATTATATTTGTGTTTTAAAAGGTGAAAACATATTTGATTATATAAAATCGAAGCAGCCTCAA
>CAILTC010000402.1 GCA_903837025.1 uncultured Bacteroidota bacterium
AAACAAGGCTTGTGCAGCTGCTAAATCCAGATCATCGATGGACAACTCCGGCATCGGCAAAGCATCAAAAGCGCTGCCATCAACTGAAGCTTTAAATTTTAAAATCTCGGCTGTATCGGGTTGTTGTAGCAGTTTTTGTAGGGTAAAGGTCATGATTTCAGATTAAAAAAGCAATTAACTGTTTTTTAAATTCTTCAACTTCTTCCATTTTACCTTGATTAACAAACTCAAATATCTCTATATCAGTCATATATTTTTTGTCTTTAATACTGTTATAAATTTCTTTTGGCTTTTCAGGATCTTTTTTAAAAATGCAATGAGCGGGTAAGTTCCCTGCTTGATAATCAGAAAACAACTGTTTTTCAACACTCTCAAAAGAAATAAAAGACACACGCTTATCTACATAGTTATTCTTTTGATCCCCATCCAAGACACAGATCACATTTTCTGGCTCAGATAAAAAATGATCTTTAGCGTTACGTTTCATCAAATCCACGACTCGATCAGCACCGCCAATATAAATGATCTTATATTTAAAAAATATCTTGGCCTTACTTTGAGATATTAGATAGGTAAGATAATTCTCTAACATGACATCTTCCACTAAAATATACTTATCCCAGCCAACAAAGCAGAAAAGTTCACTTTTAATGTAATTGTATGACACGTTTTTAAGCGAAACGACCTCATCAGAACTCTCCATATAAAAGAGCTCTGGATCAGCCAAAGTCTTCATGAGTGCAAGCGAGTGCGTGGTAAAAATGACATTAACTTCATATTGAAAACAAAACTGGCGTAATTGTTTAATCAGATTAACTTGTGCCGAGGCATCTAATGAAATATCAATTTCATCAATTACAATCAGCTTGCATTTACGCTGAATCATTTTGTATAAATTAATAACAAAATGTTCACCTGAACTTAAGTAGTCTTCACGGATATAAAAGTCATCTGCCTTTAAAATAAAGTAATACTTTGCGCCTTTAATACTAACCACTCTTAGATTATCGAATCTATTGGAGTGATATATATTTGTAAGAAATACTATAAGCTCTTCGGGCATCTCATATTGTTGCAATGTAATATTTGTGCGCAATTCTTCGTCTATTTCCCCTAAGCGCTGAAAATGACTAAATCTTTCACCATGAGGAATAGGGAGTTCAACATTAATAATTTTTTGTATGTCAGGATCAATAATAGCATTAGTATCAATTACTTTTAATCTCTCATTATATGTAAAGTCATAACTCTTTTGATCAAAAGCATAATAAATCCGACTATCACTATTAAAAATGTTAGGCGAAGCTGTTTTTGTAAACGTGTCAGTTGACTTAATATTTTTAATGGCACGTATTAAGGTGGTTTTTCCAACTCCATTCTTCCCAACAATGCACATCAGTTGATTGTTGGATAAATCAACGCTGAAATTTAATTCCTTTATGTGCTGAATATAATGAAGCTGACATTTGAATATCATAGTTACCTAATAGTATGGCGATAAAAGACATCAACAATGTAATTGCCGTATTTTTTTCGCAGTTTATTTAGATAAGCACTATCAATACTGTTAATGTAGTTTAGTTGCCCAGAAATTGTTGACAAATCACCGTGATAATTATTTTTTAAGTAGTCTGAGAATTTTTCTTTATCGTTGATATAAAAGTGAAGTAATACTTCAAGTTTTTTTTTAAATTTTATATCAACACTAACCTTTCCAGATGGCAGAATAACCATCCCAAGTAGTTTTATTTTTTGACCTTTATGAGTATGTTTCGTTTTATGGGAATTAAGCTGAATGCGTCCAGAATGAAATAAATTAAGTTGCTCTGATATAAATAACTCAGCGTCTTTTAAAACATCAGCAATATTAGAAGATAGAATAATATCATCAGAATACCGCGTATAAACAATCGCATTAGCTAGACAATAACGCTCAAGAGCA
>CAILTC010000403.1 GCA_903837025.1 uncultured Bacteroidota bacterium
CAGTTGGAGAAATACACAGAGTGTTTGTCGGCTCAATGATGGATATATTTGAGAAACCTATGCCTTTGGTGGACCATAAAGGGAATCCTTTATTGGAAGGGGAAAGCGAATTTTGGAATACAGGACAACTAAGAGACAAATTCTTAAACGAAGTGGTTCCGAATTCACCAAACCTAATGTTCCTGCTTCTAACCAAAAGACCATCCAATATCAACAAGTACATTCCTGAGAGTTGGAAGACAAACCCACCAAAGAATGTAATGTTTGGAACATCACCAGTTAACCAAGAAACTGCTGAAAAGCTAATTGTACAATTGTCGAAGGTTAACGGACAAAGATTCCTATCAATCGAACCACAATTGGAAAAAATTGATTTGATGGTAAAAGCAAATGATGGCACTGAACGTGTATTACTTGATACGGTTGATTGGGTTATAAATGGTGGTGAATCGGGTCACCACAAAAGACCTTTCGATACGGATTGGGGAAGAATAATTAGAGATGACTGCAAGGCAAAAGGAGTTCCATTTTTCTTCAAACAAATCGACAAGATTCAAGCGATTCCTGAAGATTTGATGATACGAGAGTTTCCAGAAATAACTAATAATTTAAAAAAAATAAGCAAATGAAACAATCAAAGAGAGTATTCGAATTTAGTGCTATCGTAAAAAATTTTGATGAATTAAGATTTTCACTTGAGAACCATAAGCTTGATGCAATTTTTCATTCAGGGATGATTCTATACGATAAAATTGAACTGGATAAGTTATGTAATGATAATAAAGAAAATCTAACAGTTTATGAAGATAATGGGACTTCAATATATTACTTCAGATTTGGGAAAAAAGAATATTATGACTTTATGCCATTTGCACTATCATTAAAAGAATTAAAAAGGATTATAGAAAATATGATTCGTCCAAGGGTAAATACCCAAGAAGAAATAGAAATAAATTTTCAAAAAAGCTTAACAAAATTGGCTGAAATATTCCCTAGAACAGATAATTATGAGTCTTTATATTAAAAAATAAAATAAAAATTAAAGCTCTGAAATCAATAGGTATTGATAAAAATGATTTTCCTCTTGAAATGTCGTTTACACTTGATAGCTTTCAAAAAACATTAAAAAAACTAAAGGATGAAGATTTATTATAAATATTAATGCTTTTAACTTCCAATTAGTTTTGGGAGGGGGGTCGAGCGGAACTGGGGGGGGGTGGGCATTGAAGCTCCCCTACGGCTGTTCTTTTAGCTGAGATGACTGTTGTATTGGAATTAGAAAAACAGCTCCGCTAGGTTGAGATTGTTCTTATTTAAAAGGGGTTTTCGTTGATATTGTTTCTACAAAAACCCTTTAAAATAAATTTAGTTGAAATGATTTCTATTAGAAGTTTTCTAGTTGATATTGTTCTACTAACCTATTAGATAAATTTAGTTGAAATGGTTTCTATTAAAAGTTTTCTAGTTGATAGTATTCTTTATTTAACAATAGTATTCAAGATGCTTCGCATTATTTCTAGTTGATAGTATTCTTTTCAATTTTTCTAATTATTGAAAATGAAATTTAATAAAATAAAGAAATTTATATCTAACCCATTTGCAAAAAGGAGTATAGGTCTATTTTCAATTTAGGTTTTTCTTTTCAGTATAGGTTTCTTTTTCAATGTAGGTCTTATTTTCAGTATAGGTAAAAAGTTATAGTATAGTAATAATGGTATAATTCGGTATAGCTTCAACCAAATCATCCTTGGCAAAAGACAATTTATCCTTAGCAAAAGACAAATCATCTCAACTAAAAGACAATTTATCCTTGTAAAAAGACAAAATGGAATTAAAAAGACAATTTGTCCTTTACATAATTAGGGATTGCCATTATAATTGAAAAAGAGGCATAATCCTCAACTATAACAATACAATAAATTCATATAAAATGAAAAAACAAGAAACAAAAACAATTAAAACAACCTATTCTGATGCGTTGTATTGGTCTATGTCACCAATGTCGAGAGATAAAAAATACCACCTAACAAGGTTAAATGAATCTATCTTAAGGAAACTTATTCATTACGACAAAAGCAACATAAAAATAACCTATTCCAACGAATGGATAAGCAAACATGTCTTTTTGGATATAACTCAACTTGAGAAATCGATTCCACATTTGGAGAAAAAAGGATTTATCAACTGTATAACCTATTCGAAGAAAAACGAGAATGGCGAGCTGATAAAACAAAGGATTATCAATGTCAATTGGGATTTTATCCAACACGTTCTCTCTGAGGTACCAAAGCTAGAATTCATCCAAAAGGAGACCGATGCTGCTGAACAAATATCAAATGAAAGCGATGCCATAAACGAAGCACCTCAAGAAGATAATATTGAAAAAGAAGCTATTGAAATTGAAACAGAAACACCTTCAACCAACCCAGATTTTAATGTACAAGAATACTTAACCAAAAGGAAATTA
>CAILTC010000404.1 GCA_903837025.1 uncultured Bacteroidota bacterium
AGCCTCACAAGTTAATGGAGAACGAACTTCTAATTTTTCAATTGGAGAAGCCTCGATTAATTTCATGTACGATTCAGTGATTTGTTCCCCTGCCGATATGATAAGCTCATTAGTCATTGGATTAATAACATCTTGCAATGCCACACGTCCTAAGATTCTTTCGCCTAATGATTCCACGATTTCCTCGTTCTTTTTCAATGCCGAAACTTCAACACCTCTTAAAGTACCGCAATCAACCGTGTTTACAATTACATCTTGAGAAACATCATGCAATCTTCTTGTCAAGTAACCCGCATCGGCCGTTTTCAAAGCCGTATCCGCAAGACCTTTACGAGCACCGTGAGTAGAGATAAAGTACTCTAGAATCGAAAGACCTTCCTTAAAGTTAGAAAGAATCGGGTTTTCAATAATTTCTCCACCACCAGCAGTAGATTTTTTTGGCTTAGCCATCAAACCACGCATACCAGTCAACTGACGAATTTGTTCTTTCGAACCCCTCGCTCCAGAATCAAGCATCATATACACCGAGTTGAAACCTTGTTGGTCTTCTCTAATGTTTTTCATTGCTGCTTCTGTAAGCTGTGCATTTGTTGATGTCCATACATCAATAACTTGGTTGTAACGTTCGTTATTGGTAATAAGACCCATATTATAATTGGCAGAGATACCTTCAACTTGCTCTCTAGCATCTGCAATTAATTTTGGTTTTTGGTCTGGGATTCTAATATCCCCTAATGAGAATGACAATCCACCTTTAAAGGCAAATTTATAACCCATATCTTTCATATTATCCAAGAAGGCAGCCGTTGTAGGTACATTGGTCATGCTTAATACATGTCCGATAATATCTCTAAGGTTTTTCTTGGTCAATACATCATTGATATAACCCGCAGCTTCTGGAACCACTTCGTTAAACAATACACGACCAGCAGTTGTTTGGATAATTTTATAAACTAATTCACCCGCTTCATTAAAATCTTTTGCACGAATTTTTACTCTAGCATTCAATTCTAAACGACCTTCGTTGATAGCAATATTTGTTTCCTCAGCAGAATATAATATTAAGTCTTCTCCCAAAATCTTGTGATCTGGAGTTGACAAACGCTCTTTGGTCATATAATATAGACCCAAAACCATATCCTGAGAAGGAACTGTAATTGGCGCACCATTTGCAGGATTCAAGATATTATGAGAACCCAACATCAATAATTGAGCTTCCAAAATAGCTTCTGGCCCTAACGGCAAGTGAACTGCCATTTGATCCCCATCAAAATCCGCATTAAATGCAGTACAAACTAAAGGGTGCAATTGGATTGCTTTTCCTTCAATTAATTTTGGTTGGAATGCTTGAATACCTAAACGGTGCAAAGTAGGAGCACGATTCAGTAATATTGGGTGACCTTTGATTACATTTTCAAGGATATCCCAAACTACAGGCTCTTTTTTGTCTATTATTTTCTTAGCTGATTTTACCGTTTTTACAATTCCTCTTTCTATCAATTTACGGATAACGAAAGGTTTGTATAATTCGGCTGCCATATCTTTTGGGATACCACATTCGAACAATTTCAATTCAGGACCAACAACAATTACCGAACGAGCAGAATAATCCACACGTTTTCCAAGTAAGTTTTGACGGAAACGACCTTGTTTTCCTTTAAGGGAATCCGAAAGCGATTTCAATGGTCTGTTTGATTCTGTTTTTACAGCTGATGCTTTTCTTGTATTATCAAAAAGTGAATCTACCGATTCTTGCAACATACGTTTTTCGTTTCTCAAGATCACTTCTGGAGCTTTAATCTCCATTAATCTTTTCAAACGGTTGTTACGTATAATTACACGACGGTATAAATCATTTAAATCTGAAGTAGCAAAACGACCACCATCAAGAGGAACAAGAGGACGTAATTCTGGTGGAATAACTGGTACCACTTTCATAATCATCCATTCAGGACGGTTTTCGCGGTTCAAGTTAGACTCACGGAATGATTCCACTACGATTAATCTTTTTAATGCTTCAGTTTTACGTTGTTTAGACGTTTCGTTGTTTGCAGAGTGACGTAAGTCATAAGACAATTGATCTAAATCGATACGAGCCAATAAGTCCATAATACATTCTGCTCCCATTTTGGCAACAAATTTATTTGGATCAAAATCGTCAAGATATTGATTATCAGCAGGAAGAGTGTCTAATATATTCAAATAT
>CAILTC010000405.1 GCA_903837025.1 uncultured Bacteroidota bacterium
ATAAATAAGTCTCCATTTTTATTATTTAATTGTTCAATAAACCTTTCTTTAGAAACATCTTGAAATAAATTAATATTATACTCTTCCATCTTATTTTTTTTTATAAATGTATAAAAAAGGTCTCATTTAATTTGAGACCTTACTTAATTTTTATTCCATTCTGAATAAATACTTGATAACCTATTGAGAACATCTAAACATTCTTCGTTTGTTAGATTTTCATGATCTAAATCTATCCAATATTCGGGATCGTCTAACAAATTGATCATTTCTATAAAATCACTTTCAGGGTAAATATTACATAATCTCCCCACTACTTCTTGCATTACTGTCATATTTTTAAAATTTTATATCTACTATTACTAATTCATTTTTTGCCCCCATATAATCAAATGCTAATCCTGTTTTGTCTGGAAATTCTGCATTCCATTGTGTTCTACCATCAAGGGCTCTAAAAACAATAATCTCTCCTGATTTTGCACCAATTGTATTCAAGTGTTTTGTACTAACTGTAAGTGTTTTGTATTTATACATCCCTTGATTATTGTATAACAAAACCATTGCATTATACTCATCTAAAGTGTCCATAACCATATTAGTCTGTGTCTGAATATGAGTATAAAACAAACCTCTCATAACTCCATATTGATTTTCATATTTTATACAATTTAATACTTCTCTTTTAATTAAATGAATATCAATAGCTTTAACTACCATCTTTTTTTTTAACCTTCCCTTTTGTAAATGTGCTCATAGTTTATATTTTTTTTATTTTTTATTTTTTATAATTAATTGTTTATTATTCAACAACCATACCCGGTAAATCTATCTTCTTATGTATTCAATGTTAAACAAATACCCGATAAGATTCCTGTTTTCTCCAGTTACAACATCACTTGTAATGCCTCTTGCCATTCTTGTTCCTGTTTCAGATTTTAAAAAGAATTCCATCTTTTCTTCATTAAATACAATACTCAACATTAATGAACTAACTCTTTCTTTCATAACATCTGATAAACCTCTATACCAAGACAGAACATTAAATTCTACTGGTGCGATATCTTTAAAAATTAAAGATAAATGAACATTAATTCCAGAACCTTTTACTATATCATCAAAGATTACAGAATTCTCTGTTAGTTGTCCAGTTCTAATCAATCTAGAAACAATCATTAAAGTTGACTGACTAGCTCTTAATTCTTTTTCAGTAACCTTTTTTACTGATTTTTTAATTCTGTTTTTTGTAAATGTGCTCATAATTATATATTTGTTTTATTTGTTAATTTTTTATTGAATTATCATTATATATAGCGCTATATTTTTTAATTTCTATACAAAAGTAATACGTAAATAGAGTATTTAATAACAATTTGATGATTAGTTACGAATTCGACTGTAAGGATATAATTGAGAATTAGTTACATTATACTCGCACGTTTTTTTTGCTTCTGTAGCTCAATAAATGTGTTTTTTTGGCAAAAGTTACGAATGATATTTTTTTGTTAATGTAATTTCGTAAGGTTTTGGTATGTAGTTTTTTAATCATTATTTTTTGTGCTAAAAACAAGATAAAAACAGGTGTTTTAGATTAAAAATTCAGTGTTTTGGAGATTGAATTAATCAAGGGATTTTTTAATATGGTGGGTAGTTCAAATCTATTATATAGACTACTATATATCTATATCATCCTATTGTTTCTCGCTTTTGAGCAAAAAAGTACAAATCCAATACTTTTTTGATAAAATCATTAATCAAAAAAACGCTATAATTACCCTGATTTGCAGTAGTTAAAAATCCTAATTACGTACTTTTATGGGATGACTGGAGTACATAAAACGCAATGTAATTTTCTTTAAAACAACAGCTATTTGTTAATTAGTGCGTTAAAAAGAATGTGTTTATGTTGCTAATTGAAATCAAATTCATATTTTCGCACAATGTTAATTACTAGACAAGACATATTATCCCTAAAAAATCTCTCTACTTCAAAAGAACTTGTTCCAGTTGAGAAGATACCAACTACTTTCAAAAGTGATTTCCAACTATTCTTTTTTGGAAAAACTTTAGTAAAAGAGAATAATATTCTTTTTGTGTACCCTCACGATATTAAGATGTGGGTTCGCTTTATATTCAACAAATATAAAGACTAATACTAAATGCTTCCTGACTATCTTCAAAACTTTAATGAAGCCTTACAAAAATTTCAAGATAAATTTCCGAAAGGTAAATGGTCTGTTGATTTTAAAGAGAGTATAATTAATGACTATTCCTTTTATTCTTCAAGAATTGAGGATGAAAAATTACTTTATGGTGATACCATAAAGTTTTTAAACAATGAATTTATCCGTGTTGGAAAATTAACTTCTTTACTTAATATCTCCAATCACAAAGATGTTTTAAAATCATTGTTAGAAAAGTTTGAAGATTTTCAATTAACCGAGGAAATTGTAAAAGGCATTCATCGTGATTTAATGAGTTCCGATTTAGCTTGGGAAGTTGAATTTAAGCCGGAATTAATTGGTGAATATAGAAACATTCCGACTGTTGGATCAAGAGAACCTTTTTTTGAAAACAAAGAATATGCACCGCATTACAATTTAGAAATTATAATGGCTTCGCATATTAATCTATTTACTGCCCGATTTGAAAACATTGATAATTCGAAACAAGCCACCCATTTACTAACGGCTATATCCTTTTTTCATAATACCTTTTTAAACTCAATACATCCCTTTGCTGATGGCAATGGGAGGGTTTGCAGAATAATTATGGGAGCTATTATGATGAAACATAATTGTCCTCCTATATTTCCTCTGATTACAGAACCGGAACATCAAATTGAATATATTACAACTATTGTAAATTGTGAACTACAAAAAAACAATGAATTATTAGTACGGTATTTTGCAAAAGGTATGACCGAAAGTTTGCTAAAAAGAGTTAATGAATTATAGTATTTTTGTAACTGTTTTTTAAGTAATTGTCAGAAAGTTGAAAATTTCACATCTAGTGATTTTGTTCAAAAGAAAAAAAATAAAGCCAGAGGTTTTAATCATTATCTCATTCATCAATATAAACTTTCTTTAGTCCAAGTATTTATTTATTCGTTTCATTCTGAAAATTTCAATTGTAAAACAACTTCGTTTTAATATGTTTTATATATTTTAATTACTAAAAATTTATTATTATGATTGAGAAGTAGCTCCGTCCAGTAAAAACAGCAGCAATTGACCTTCATTTTTTAGCATAATAATAGCAAAACTTTAGCGCAAAAAATCCCTCCATTTCAGTTTCACACCGTAAATTTACGTTGACACCCTAGATCCAAATTTGCTTTAATTTGCTATAGGCAAAATCCATTAAATCAGTACTTTACCATAAGAAATAACCATAAACAAATTACTAACACTCCTTTGTAATGCGTTTATTTGCCCTTATCTTAGCTATGGAATAATCAAATAAACGATTATCGATACTATGACAAATAAGATAACAGAATTGCTACAAAGAGAATTTGATTTTAATGATACACTAATGGTCTTAAAATCTCCAATAAATATTTACTGGACTTGGGGTGTAGAAAAGATTTATAAAATCGAAAATCAAGGATTAGTTTTAAAAGTAAACGGACATCACTGGAAAAACTTTGTACTTATTACTTTGGGTTGGAATGACACCTATACGGTCTCTCTGTTAGATGCAGAATTAAACCCAACCAAAACTATTACCGAGATTTATTACGATATGTTACAAAACACCATCGATAAAGAAATAGAATACATTGAAGCTTATGGGGAGTATAAAAACCTCCCTTCTTGTTTATTGCAGGGAAACACCTGCTTTTTAAATCCAAGGTGTCAACACAAAGTACAGGAAAAGTGGTGCAACCACCAAAATTAAAGCGCTAAATTAAAGCTAATGTTTCACAATGAATGTGAAACCACCAAAAGTAAAATATTATGAAAAAATACGTCGCACTCTTTACCTTGAAAATGGTGAGATATATAATTTTCTAGCGTCAAGAATTTTATAAAATTGGTATGAAGGTGTTTTTTCGTTTTCATTTTTCTGTATTTATATTTTTTGAGTTGATTTGGTTCAACCTTAAATTACATATAAAACAGAAAATCCATTCTTTATTAAGAGAATGGATTTTTTATATTGAGGAAAGTTCTATTGCTAAAACAGTCAACTTTATTTAATTCGTTAAATGTCTCAAAAACCATTATAGCCAATTTCGCATCTTTTTGTGTGTGCTTATTTAAATCAATCCTTAATATCTACTAACAAATCTTTTACTAAACTCTTCATTAATTTCCTTATGTTTTTTAAATTCAAAACCACTGCTGATGTAGCTTTGAGTAACGCTGATCGTGCTATGACCAAGAAGTTTAGAGACATCTAAAAGGTTTATATTATCCATAGTTAGAATGATGTTAGTAAATGAATGACGAGCGTTATGAGAACTTAATTTTTCGTGAGATAATTTATATTTTTTACCAATAGCACTCAATTGTCTATCATATTTAGCCATTAAAGTTTTATATTTCTTATTCTGTAATTCAGTAAAACCAGTTTCTTTCTTAAAATCATTAAAAATATCTGTATTTATAAACTTTTTGAATAAAAAATCCTTTTTATTCATTTTTTTAATTTCATTATATAACAATATATTCGCTCGTCTATCAATTTCTAAACTCATTAGATATATCCTATCTATCCACTTAACTAATTCTTTATTGCTTACATCAATATGACTATATTCTTTATATGTAATTAATGTTGTATCAGTCTTATCCAGTTTATCTTTAATCTCATTTTTAATTAATTCTTGTAATTCTTTATATGTTAATTCATTATCTAAATAACCTTTTAATGTCTCTGTCTTTAATCGTTTATGATAATTTTCCAATTCCAATATATCACATATAACTCTATTTATATGAGAATTAATTTGAATTTTCATCCCTTTTTTATTCTTTAATGTAGTGTATTCAATTGTATTTTCACTAAGATTTTCTAATCTTATTAAAAACATATCACTAAAACGCATACCATTAGAAAATAAACTAAATAAAAACATCCTTGATACATAGAATAAAACATTATTATTAACTTCTTTATAGTCTTTTTTTTGAGTATTACTCAATTCTATACGAGTTCCAAAATCTTCTAACATACCATCATATAAAAATCTATTCTCATATTTATATTCTGTTCTTTTTATTCTTTTTAATATAGATATATCAGCATCATTTAAAACACGCTTCGGTTTATTATCACTTTTTAATCCCTTTTTTATATTTCTAAAAATATCTTTATCACTTATAAAGATTTTATTATCATCAATAGCCTTATTAAAAACGCACTTCATCGCTGTAAAATATGTTTTAATAGTAGTGTTTGTTCTACCCTTTTCTTCTAAATATTTCTTGTAATTCTCTAATATAGTGTTTGTTAAGCTGTTAAATAAAACATCTTCTTTATTAATAGATGTTAGATAAATCTTGAATTGTTTCAAACTTGTAGCAAAGTTATTTTTACTATTCTGCTTACTTAATTTATCATCAATATACTCCTGAAAATATGTTAGATATGATTTAGTTGTAGTGATTTGTTTGACTTCAAAGATTGTAGTATCTTCAATTAAATTGTTGATTTTATTATTTAGTGCTTTCCATCCAACTAATTTAGTATTGAAGTTATTCATATCTTTTATAAATGTCTTATCAAAATGTGTTACTAACATCTTATGCTTTAATGATAATTTCTTTCGTTTATTACCATCTGAATAAAGTATGTATAGAAAACCAAATTCATCATCTTTATTCTTTTTTTGTAATATCACATTTGCTTTCATCTCTATATTTTTAATTATCTTTGTAGCCTTACAAGATAGTGATTTTTAATTAGATTTTTATATAAATCACCCCACAAATCACCCCACAAATTTTTAGTGTTGTTGTAAAGTATTGATAATAAAGAAATTAAATGAATATGATAGATAAGATAAAAGAATATATTGGAGAGGCACAAGCTTTTTCAACACAAAATAAAGAAGAATTAGAAGCATTCCGAATCAAATTCCTTGGAAGTAAAGGGCTTTTAAAAGACTTTTTTGCTGAATTTAAAAACGTTCCTAACGATCAAAAAAAGGAATTTGGTCAAGTAATCAATTTACTAAAATCTTCTGCGGAGGATAAAGTAAAATCGATTCAAGAAGGCTTAGAAAGTAAAGAAGAAATCAAAGGATTTTACGGTGATTTAACCCGTTCGGCCGAACCTGTAATTATTGGTAGCCGTCACCCGATTTCATTAGTGAAAAACCAAATTATAGATATATTTTCAAACGTTGGTTTTAATGTTTCCGAAGGGCCAGAAATCGAGGATGATTGGCATAATTTCACCGCATTAAACCTGCCAGAATACCATCCGGCACGCGATATGCAAGACACGTTTTTCATTCAAACGAATCCAGATATTTTGTTGCGTACCCACACTTCATCCGTGCAAGTACGTTATATGGAAAACAATACTCCGCCGATTCGTACCATTTCTCCGGGAAGAGTTTTTCGTAATGAAGCCGTTTCGTCTCGTTCGCACTGTATTTTTCACCAAGTCGAAGGCTTGTATATTGACAAAGACGTTTCCTTTGCCGATTTGAAGCAAACCCTTTTATATTTCACCAAAGAAATGTTCGGAAAATCAAAAATCCGTCTTCGTCCC
>CAILTC010000406.1 GCA_903837025.1 uncultured Bacteroidota bacterium
ATACCTAAACGGTGCAAAGTAGGAGCACGATTCAGTAATATTGGGTGACCTTTGATTACATTTTCAAGGATATCCCAAACTACAGGCTCTTTTTTGTCTATTATTTTCTTAGCTGATTTTACTGTTTTTACAATACCTCTTTCGATCAATTTACGGATAACGAAAGGTTTGTATAATTCAGCTGCCATATCTTTTGGGATACCACATTCAGACAATTTCAATTCTGGACCAACAACAATTACCGAACGAGCTGAATAATCCACACGTTTTCCAAGTAAGTTTTGACGGAAACGACCTTGTTTTCCTTTAAGGGAATCCGAAAGTGATTTCAAAGGTCTGTTTGATTCTGTTTTTACAGCAGATGCTTTTCTTGTATTATCGAAAAGTGAATCTACTGATTCTTGCAACATCCTTTTTTCGTTTCTCAAGATCACTTCTGGAGCTTTGATCTCCATCAATCTTTTCAAACGGTTGTTACGTATAATTACACGACGGTATAAATCATTCAAATCCGAAGTTGCAAAACGACCTCCATCAAGAGGCACAAGCGGACGTAATTCTGGTGGAATAACAGGTACCACTTTCATAATCATCCATTCAGGGCGATTTTCGCGGTTCAAGTTAGACTCACGGAATGATTCTACTACGATTAATCTTTTTAACGCTTCTGTTTTACGTTGTTTAGACGTTTCATTATTTGCTTTATGTCTTAAATCATAAGACAAAGCATCTAAATCGATACGAGCCAATAAATCCATAATACACTCTGCTCCCATTTTGGCAACAAATTTATTAGGATCAAAATCATCAAGATACTGATTGTCAGCAGGAAGTGTATCTAATATATTCAAATACTCTTCTTCTGTTAAGAAATCTAATCTTTGTACTGATTCACCTTCTGGAGTTTTTGCAATACCAGCTTGGATAACAACATATCTTTCATAATAGATAATCATATCTAATTTCTTAGATGGAAGACCTAATATGTAACCAATTTTATTTGGAAGAGAACGGAAATACCAGATATGAGCAATTGGCACAACAAGGTTGATGTGTCCTACTCTGTCTCTACGTACTTTTTTCTCGGTAACTTCAACACCACAACGGTCACAGATAATCCCTTTGTAACGGATTCTTTTATATTTCCCACAAGCACATTCAAAATCTTTAACTGGTCCGAAAATACGTTCGCAGAAAAGACCATCACGTTCTGGTTTGTGTGTTCTATAATTGATAGTTTCTGGCTTTAATACTTCACCTCTTGATTCTTTCAAGATAGATTCAGGAGAAGCTAGTCCTATCGAAATTTTGTTGAATCTTTTTACAGGATTCTTATCTTTATTATTGTTGTTATTTCTATTATTCATCATAGTTTTTACTATTGATTTATTTACAATTAAAAATTGATTTAGACGTTGCAATGCAACGTCTCTAAACCTCGGGTTACTTCTCTAAACTTCAAACAAAATTTTGAAGTGCTAATTATATCTACAATATAAAAAATCGGAACGGTTTACGGGTCTAAATCCTAAAAACTCTTATAAATGCCAAAATAGATACGTTTTTGTAGAGAGGTTGCAATGCAACATCTCTACGTAAAACGTTTCTATTCGTGACAAATTATTATTTATTCTTCTAATCGAATATCAAGTCCAAGACCTTTCAATTCATGCATTAATACATTGAAAGATTCTGGCAATCCTGGTTCTGGCATAGATTCACCCTTAACGATTGCTTCGTAAGTTTTGGCTCTACCAATAACGTCATCCGATTTCACAGTCAATATTTCTCTAAGCGTACTTGATGCTCCATAAGCTTCAAGTGCCCAAACTTCCATCTCTCCAAAACGTTGACCTCCAAATTGAGCTTTACCACCCAATGGTTGTTGCGTAATTAATGAGTAGGGTCCTATTGAACGTGCGTGCATTTTATCATCAACCATGTGACCCAATTTCAACATATAGATTACTCCAACTGTTGCTGCTTGGTGGAAACGTTCTCCAGTTCCTCCATCATAAAGATGCGTATGTCCGAAACGTGGAATTCCAGCTTCGTCAGTCAATTCGTTGATTTGGTCTAAAGAAGCACCATCAAAAATTGGAGTAGCAAATTTTCTACCCAAGTTCATTCCAGCCCAACCTAAAACAGTCTCATAAATCTGACCAATGTTCATACGTGAAGGTACCCCAAGTGGATTCAATACAATATCAACTGGTGTTCCGTCTTCTAAGAAAGGCATATCTTCGTGACGTACAATACGAGCAACAATACCTTTGTTACCGTGACGTCCCGCCATTTTATCCCCAACTTTCAGTTTACGTTTTTTGGCAACATATACTTTCGCTAATTTCAAAATTCCAGCTGGCAATTCATCTCCAACAGTAATCGTAAATTTCTCTCTACGCAATGCACCTTGTAAATCGTTCAACTTAATTTTATAGTTATGAATTAAATCATTAACCATCGTATTCGTTGTATCATCAGCAACCCATTGTCCTTTGCTTAAGTGAGCAAAATCTTCAACAGCATAAAGCATTTTTTGAGTATATTTTTTACCTTTTGGTAAAACTTCTTCACCCAAATCATTCATTACACCTTGCGATGTTTTTCCGTTTACGATTAAGAAAAGTTTCTCAATTAATTTGTCTTTCAATTCAACAAATTTAGTTTCGAATTCTATTTCCAATGCTCCTAAAGCATCTTTATCTTGAGTACGTTTACGTTTATCTTTTACTGCTCTTGCAAACAATTTTTTGTCTAAAACTACACCATGTAATGAAGGAGAAGCTTTTAATGAAGCATCTTTTACATCACCTGCTTTGTCCCCGAAGATAGCACGAAGCAATTTCTCTTCTGGAGTAGGATCTGATTCTCCTTTTGGAGTAATTTTACCGATAAGAATATCGCCAGGTTTAACTTCGGCACCAATTCGAATCATTCCATTTTCATCTAAATCTTTAGTAGCTTCTTCAGAAACGTTCGGAATATCGTTCGTTAATTCTTCGTTACCTAATTTAGTATCTCTAACTTCTAATGAATAATCATCAACGTGAATAGAGGTAAAAATATCGTCACGAACTACTTTTTCAGAAATTACAATTGCATCCTCAAAGTTGTAC
>CAILTC010000407.1 GCA_903837025.1 uncultured Bacteroidota bacterium
AGCTACTGACAATAGAAACTCAGGGGATTCAATTCCACTTAAAGTGTGGAAATATGCAAGAAAGTGTTTAGATTTTACAGGATATAGGCCTCCATTTAAAGAAAATTTTCTTGAAATTTTAAGTGAGAATAAACTAAATAAGAACAATAAATTTATTCTAACGGGTAACAAATTAAACTTTGTCTTAAAAACGGACAAAGAAAACACATACAAATGTAAAATTTGTAGCAATATTCAAATAATAAATTTTGAAAATGTATGTACCAATTGTTGTAATACTTCATTAGAATTAGCTATTGATGAAGATGTAAACAGAATTTTAGAAAATAATTATTATTTACATATAATTAAACAAGACAAATTCGAAGTCAGACGACTCCACTGCGAAGAATTATCTGGACAAACAGACCCTGCGGAAGGAAGACGACGCCAAAGATTGTTCCAAGGTAGAATGATGGAATCAGAAAATAATTTAGTTGAAGAAATAGATTTGTTAAGTGTAACTACAACTATGGAAGCGGGTATTGACATTGGTTCACTTACTGCTGTTATGATGGGAAATGTACCTCCACAAAGATTTAATTACCAACAACGTGTAGGTCGTGCGGGGCGTAGAGGAAGTCCAGTATCAATTGCCTTAACAATCGCTAAAGGTAATTCTCACGATCAAGCCCATTACAATGAATCGCATAGAATGGTTTCATCAACTCCATCAGATCCATATTTAGAAATGAACAGAGAACAAATTTTATTAAGATTTGTAAATAAAGAAATTTTAAATAAAGCATTTTCAGGTTTAGATGTTAACTCTAAAAGTGTTCACGGAAATTTTGGAAAAGATTGGGATTGGGAAAAAAATAAAACAGCTGTAAAAAGCTATATTTTATCAAAAAAAACAGAAATTTTAGATATAATTAAAGTCTTCAAGATTGGAACAAAATTATTAGAATCAGAAGAAGAAATATATGACAAATATGTTTTAAAACTTATTAAGAACATTGACAAAGCGTGTGGTGATAAAGTGAATTTTCCACAAGAAGATTTAAGCGAAAAACTGGCAAATGCAGGATTACTTCCAATGTTTGGTTTCCCTACTCAATTAAGAAATTTATACACAAAATATCCTGATAAATTAAATACGACTAATATAGTTTCAAGAAATCTAGGACTTTCTATTTCTGAATTTGCTCCTGGCAGTGAAATTGTTAAAGATAAAGTGGTACTAAAAAGCATTGGGGTTGTTGATTATAAGAATAAAAATGGATATCCAGTTCCAGAGGATGGTAGAGGTCTTAGTGAAAATGATATATACACCTGTACAACTTGCAAAACAATTTACACAGCATTGCCTGATAATTTTAAATGTACGCAATGTATTCACGGAATTGTCACCAAGATTAACGCGATAACACCAAAAGGATATTTGGTTGAGTACGATAGTAATATAAAAGATTTTGATGGTCGATTTGAATTCAATGCAAGAGCCGGTGAAGTAACTTTAGATCCAAACTCGGATTTAAAGAAAAAAGTAAATTTAAAAAACATATTAATTTCATCGAATATAATACCAGATGAAGGCATAGTTCATCAAATAAATGATAATAACGGTGATTTCTTCTTTATGGGTAAAATAAAAAATTCTAATGAATGGGTTGTTAAAGAATTACTGCAGGATAGAAATAAAATTGTCGAAAACGAGCAGAATTACGCATTGTTGGCATCAAAAAAGACAGGGGTTCTAACAATTTCTCTTAATGAAATTAATAATCAATTAGAATTAGATAATAATGACGTATTTCAAAAAGCAATTTTTCTTTCTTTTGGCTACTTGATTAGAAAATCGATTTGCCATTCATTAGATATTGAAAGTAATGAATTCAATATTGGGTACAGAATTTCTCCTCAATCAAGAAATCATGAGATATTTATTGTTGAAACTGCAGAAAATGGTGCAGGTTATACTA
>CAILTC010000408.1 GCA_903837025.1 uncultured Bacteroidota bacterium
CACGATAGTGGCTCCAGCATTTTGATACAAACTACAATCAACACTAATAATAGAAATGTTTTCGGCAGCTTTAGAAATTGAATTAAGGGTTTCGAAGTTGTTTTTTTCGTTGGTTACAAACCAGTTTCCATCTTTGGCTAAGTGCCCGATTGGATCTTGATTGCAGAAAATAGTTGCTTTTTCTTTCTTGGCAATTGTCTCAATTTTTTTTACGAAATCGATTGAAATAAACGATAAATGAAAGTAAATGGATGTTTTTTCTAAAGGAAGACTTTCCAATAGTTTTGTAACATCGGTATTTTCGTCTTCAATCGTAAAACGGATACTTTCGGCACCGCGATTGATGCTGTCATTTGCTCGAAGAATTGTCTTTTCGAGATTATGAACAAAGATGTTTTGGCAAATTCTAAATTCGCTTGCCTTTGTGTTAATTGGTGCTACTCCTTCGAATTCATCTTTGTGGTAAAACGGTTTTACCATAATGTCTTCGGGGGAGTTCCAAACAACGGTTTCATTGTAATCGGCACCATTGAGTTCAAATTGGATTTTTTGTTTCCATTGTTTGGAGGAAATGGGACTAAAATCGTCAAATAGATTTTTCATTTACTGGTTTCAGGATTAATAGTTGGTTGAGTTATATTGGTTTGAAATTATTTATTTAGTTTCGTCTTTTTCAATGGTGTCCCCTTGAAATTCGATGATATAGATGTCTTCACTATCTTTTTTCATGAAGTATTTTTCCCGGGCATATTTTTCTATTTGCTCTGGATTTTTGAGTTGTTTGATGTTTTCTTGGTCTTTCTTGATTTCGTCTTGATAGTATTTTTTGTTGTCTTCAAGTTCGTTGATTTGTTTGTCTAAAAGACGATGGTCAAAATAAGAATAGTTGTCTAGAAAAATCATCCAAGCAGAAAAAAACAACAATACCCATACGTATTTGTTGCTTAAGAATTTGAACCAAGATTTATCTTTATAGGAATTAGTCATTTTTAAATTCTGGGTTTTTAGCCCTGATGGCAGTGGCATCCTTTTGTTCTGGTTTTCAGAACAAAAGATATAACGGACAGCAGGAAATAGCTTCAAATTACCTTATTCTTCTCAATGGTATTGGAAAACTATATTTAATTTGCAGCAAAATTACAATAAATTTATAGAATTCGCTGATTTATTACGGCACGAACTACATCGATAGCGACGGTATTGTATTTGTCGTTCGGAATTATGATATCGGCATAGGCTTTTGTCGTTTCTATGAATTGTTGGTGCATGGGTTTTAAGGTGGTTTGATAACGGGTTAAAACTTCTTCCATGTCTCGGCCACGCTCGGAAATATCCCGTTTTAATCGGCGAATTAATCGTTCGTCTGAATCGGCATGAACGAATATTTTTATGTCAAATAAATCGCGAAGTTCAGGATTTGAAAGGATTAAAATTCCTTCGACAATCATTACTTTTCGAGGATGTGTTACAATGGTATCGTTGGTTCTATTATGTGTGGCAAAGGAATATACGGGCTGGTTGATGGTTTTTCCGGCTTTGAGGTCTTTGAGATGGGCGACCAATAATTCAAAATCAATGGCTCTAGGATGGTCAAAATTTGTTTTTGATCGCTCTTCGTAACTCGTGTTTTGAGATTCTTTATAATAGGAATCTTGGGCTATAATTCCGACTTCGGTATGCGGTAACTCATTCATTATTTGATGAACAACGGTTGTTTTTCCTGAACCTGTTCCGCCTGCAATTCCTATAATTAGCATAAAATGTTTTTGTTGTGTTTAGTAGAAACAAAAATAGGGATTTATCTTTTTAGATGGATGTATTTTTCTTCATATCCTTGATTAAACTTGTTGTGAAAAATAAAATGACGGTTCCGCCCAAGCCAATGCAAACCCACATAAACCATGGTTGTTGCCAAATTGATTTTTCCTTGGGTTTACTGTTGATTCTATTTTGATGTTTGACCTCGTAAATTGTAGCTTCGGGCAAATTATTGGAAATTTTGCTTTTGAAATTTTCTAAATCATAATTGGGAGCAATTGCCATTGAATTCCCTGTTTTGATGGTGTAATTCTCGGTTGTTTTTAAATCGGCAATTACCGAAACTTGATTTTGAAAATAGCTAATTTTCAAAAAGGAAAGCGGTTGATTGTCTTGATTTTCGATTTCGATATAAAATTCTTTTTCGAAAAGTTGTGGAATAGCAAAGCTGTTTTTTTGGCTTGAATTCAATTCGAAATGCAATAACGTTTCTTGATAGGTTTCGACCTTGTGTTTTACTTTGCGTGTTTTAATCTTATATATTCGGGCATTTCGTTTGAATAAACTTGGATTTGAAATTTCGAAACGGATTTGGTTTATGATTTGAAAATTATCAAAAGCAACTCGGATTTGTGTTTTATTTGGAGAAGATAATTGACCTATTTGACTGCTTTTAGCAATGATTTCTTCAACGGCATTGGTTTTGATTGCTTGGGTAAAAAAGCCTACTTTCAATAGGTTTATAGGCAATGTTTTGCTGTCGTCGAAATCTATTTTGAGATAGTGATAAGAGGAAATCGGTAAAGCTATTGTTTTGAAAACGCTGGTGTCTTGGCTATTTTCCAAATCGTTTAATTGCGAATTATTAATCAATCCAAACCATTCTTTTTGGTCATTGCTTCCGCTAATGTTAAAGCGTTTTGTAACATCGGAATTGGTTATAGAAACAACGATTTCATCAAGGGAAGTTTTAGCACTTTCGAAAATTACAGTCGTTTTTTTCTTTGGAATTGCTGTTTTTGAAATCACTTTAAATTCCGAAAAATGGCTAGCAATCTCTGGATTTGTTTCTGGATTTATGTAATAAGGAATGGCAACACCATTGGTGTCAACGATTCTAAAATCGCTTAAATCTTCTTTTGAATACGATCGAATTGCTGCTGGAAAAATGATTTTATGTAAACCATTTTCTGTAACTGCTTTAATTTTTGCAGTGGTGTTTTGCTGTGCAAATAGTCCGTTTACGGCGATTATAAGCAATAGGAATTTATTGATTTTCATCGGTTGCTTTGGTTTTGTTATCTTCTTGGACCAAGACTTTTATTTTTTGGTACACAAACGAAATGATTAAGATTAGAACTCCTAATAAGATGAAGGCAATTATTTTTCCGGTTTCGGAAGCGTTGCTGATGTCGTACAAGAATAGTTTCAGAATG
>CAILTC010000409.1 GCA_903837025.1 uncultured Bacteroidota bacterium
TAAATGATAGAATAGTAACGGATATCAATTTCTTCTTTATCGGCTAATTGTCTAGCATTTCCAGCAGGACGAACATTAAATCCGATGATAATCGCATCCGAGGCAGAAGCTAACATTACGTCAGTTTCGGTAATCGCTCCAACACCTTTATGGATAATATTGATTTGAATTTCTTCAGTAGATAATTTAGAGAACGAATCAGACAAGGCTTCAACAGAACCATCTACATCCCCTTTAAGGATAATGTTCAATTCTTTAAATTGACCCAATGCGATACGACGTCCAATTTCATCTAAAGTAATATGACGTTGTGTACGTACGGATTGTTCACGCATTAATTGAGAACGTTTAGCAGCAATTTGTTTGGCTTCTTTTTCGTCTTCAAAAACATTGAACTTGTCACCCGCAGTGGCAGCACCATCTAAACCTAAAACAGATACTGGTGTTGAAGGCCCGGCAACAGTTACAACATTTCCTCTCTCATCGTGCATGGCTTTAATTTTACCATGATGTTTTCCTGCCAACATATAATCCCCAATTTTCAGGGTTCCATGTTGTACTAATATGGTAGAAACGTATCCTTTTCCTTTATCCAAAAATGCTTCAACAACTGTTCCTTGTGCTGCTTTATTTGGATTCGATTTTAAATCAAGAAGTTCGGCTTCTAATAATACTTTTTCTAATAAATCTTTTACTCCAGTTCCAACTTTTGCGGAAATATCATGGGATTGAATTTTTCCACCCCAATCTTCAACAAGTAAATTCATACCTGCTAATTTCTCCTTGATTTTCTCCACATTAGCATTTGGCTTATCAATTTTATTGATAGCAAATATAATTGGAACCCCTGCTGCTTGAGCGTGAGAAATTGCTTCTTTGGTTTGCGGCATGATGTCATCATCAGCAGCAATAACAATAATTGCGATATCGGTAACTTGAGCACCACGAGCACGCATTGCGGTAAACGCTTCGTGACCCGGTGTATCTAAGAAAGCGATTTTTTGACCATTATCTAATGTCACTCCGTAAGCGCCAATATGTTGTGTAATTCCTCCTGATTCACCAGCGATAACATTTTCTTTACGAATATAATCCAGCAAAGAGGTTTTACCGTGATCGACGTGACCCATTACGGTTACAATAGGAGCTCTAAAAACAAGATCTTCTTCTTTATCTGGTACAACCTGAATGGCTTCTTCAATATCTACTGTAATAAATTCAACTTCATAACCAAATTCATCGGCAACAATTGTCAATGTTTCTGCATCAAGACGTTGATTCATGGTAACCATGATTCCAAGTGACATACAAGTTCCAATCACTTTAGTAATTGGCACATCCATCATGATAGCGATTTCACCAACAGTAACAAACTCAGTAACTTTTATCGTTTTACTTCCTTCGTCAATGGCTCTTTGCTCGTCATCCGATTTTTGACGGTGTGTATCTCTTTTGTCTCTTCTATATTTAGCTGCTTTTGATTTACCACCTTTACCTTGGAGTTTCTCTAAAGTCTCTCTTATTTGATTTTTAACTTCTTCTTCTGTTGGCTCTACTTTGGCAACAATAGCAGGTCTAGCTCCTTTTACAAAACCAGGTCTCGCACTTCTGTTGGCATTATAGCCACCACCACCAGTATTTGGAGTGATTTTATTAGGATTTGGAGCCCCAGGAACTCCAGGAATTGCTGGCGGTCTAGGCGCACCCGGCTTTGGAGCAATTCTTTTACGTTTATTTTTATTAGCATTATTAGCTGCACTTCCGGGAGCACCAGGTGTTCCAGGTTTGTTAGGCGTAATTTTAGGCTCTTCTTTTTTCTTTTTAGGCTTATTAAATTGAGATAAATCGATAGTTTGACCTGTCAATGTAGCTCCAGTTAATTTTGTGTATTTTGTAGTTATTGTTTCCTCAACAGGCGCAGCAGGTACAACTGGTGCAACAGGCACCACAGGTACAACAACTGGTTCAATTATTTTTGGCGAAACTACTTTTGGTGCTTCAGCAACTTCTTTCTTTATTTCTTTAATTTCGACAACTGGTTTAACTTCCTTTTTGTCAGAAATAATTTTCTCTACTACAGGTTCTTTTGCAATAGGTTGCTCTGGTTGAATTTTCACAACTGGAACTTCCTTAACTTCAACAACTGGAGGAGGTATAACTACAGCAGGTTTTTTAGGATTAAGATCAATATTACCAACATGAACAGGTCCAGTTACAACAGCTCTCGCTTTGATAACTTCTTGGTTTCTTAAACGTTCTTCGTCGTGCTTGCGTTTGTCATCAATTTCTTTTTCACGCTCAACACGCAAAGCTTCTTTCTCTTTTCTTTTCTCTTCTCCTACCTCTTTTGAAGCTTCCTTATTCCCTTTATCTCCCGCAAACTGACCGCACAGAACATTGTAAACGTTATCTGAAATTTTTGTGTTGGGATTTGATTCTACAACAATACCCTTATCTTTTAGATAATCCACAGCTCTTTCTAAAGAAATATTCAATTCCCTTAAAACTTTGTTTATTCTAATAATTTTCTCTTCAGACATAAAACCTTTTTAATATTACCTTATTTTTCTCATCCTAAATTGCCTCTAAAAAAGACAAATTTAAGTATGATTTTTTGTTTTTCACCTCACACTAACTCTCTCATTGGGAGAGAAAAATAAGGTTTAAAAATTTATTTTTTTAAAGAGAGCTGACTAGCTATCAAACTCTTCCTTCAATATTCTCATTACATCTAGAATTGTTTCCTCTTCTAGGTCTGTTCTTCTAACTAAATCATTTACATCTTGTTTCAAAATACTTTTTGCAGTATCCAACCCAATTTTCGCAAACTCTTCTATAACCCAAGCTTCAATTTCATCTGAAAACTCAGTTAATTCAACATCATCTTCATCTGCAGCAGCACCAGCAACATCACCTTCACGAATTACGTCAAGTTCATAACCAGTTAATTGACCTGCTAATTTTATATTATGCCCACCTCTACCAATTGCTTTAGAAACTTCTTCTAATTTCAAGAATACTTCAGCTCTTTTTGTTTCTTCATTTATCTTAATAGAAGAAACTTTTGCAGGGCTTAATGCTCTTGTAATATACAATTGAATATTACTAGTGTAATTGATAACATCAATATTTTCGTTTCCTAATTCACGAACAATACCGTGA
>CAILTC010000410.1 GCA_903837025.1 uncultured Bacteroidota bacterium
ACCCAAACTCAATCCTTCTTGGCAAACTATTTTAGCAGATGAAATCCAGAAACCATATTTCGAGGATTTGATGACAGTGGTTGATGGAGAATATAAAAATCACACTTGTTTTCCACCAAAGGAATTAATTTTTGCAGCTTTCGATCCTTGTTCTTTCAACGATTTGAAAGTGGTTATCATTGGTCAAGATCCATATCATGGTGTTGGAGAGGCAAATGGTTTGTGTTTTTCGGTGAATGATGGCATTCGAATTCCGCCTTCGTTGCGCAATATTTTTCGGGAATTGAATGATGATTTAGGAACTGTTTTTCTGCCAACTACAGGTAATTTAGAACATTGGGCAGCGCAAGGCGTTTTGCTTTTGAATGCTTCGCTTTCGGTTCGAATGGACAATCCAAACAGTCACAAACATTTAAAATGGGCAACTTTTACAGACGCAGTAATCCGGAAGATTTCGGACGAAAAAGAGCATGTTGTTTTCTTGCTTTGGGGTAATTTTGCCCAAAAGAAAGGTTCGAAAATTGATAGAAACAAACATCTCGTTTTAGAATCGGGACATCCTTCGCCTATGAGCGCTAATCAAGGAAAATGGTTCGGGAACAAGCATTTTAGTCAGACTAATGCGTATTTAGAATCGATAGAAAAGGCGAGAATTGATTGGTAAAAAAAAATCCCCTAATCATATATAAATGAATAAGGGATTAAAAAAATAGTTGTGTTTATTATGCTTTTTCTACAGAACATTTTTGTTGCATAGAACCTGTTTTTGCTAATCGGGTATAAAAATCGAAAGCCTCTTCTAAAAGATGGGGTGTGTGTCCGCCACGCAAAAGAGCACGATCGTGATAGTCTCTAAGCGCTTCTTTATAATCGGGATGAGCACAATTTTCTATAATTAATTGAGCACGTTCTCTTGGCGCAAGCCCTCTTAAATCAGCTAAACCTTGTTCTGTTACCAAAATATCAACATCATGTTCGGTATGATCTACATGGGGAGTCATAGGAACAACATGCGATATGGCATTGAATTCTTTAGAAGCAGATTGGGTGACAAAAATGCTTAAAAAACAATTTCTAGCAAAATCTCCAGAACCGCCTATGCCATTCATCATTTTAGAACCTGAAATATGGGTCGAATTTACATTGCCATAAATATCAAACTCAATAGCTGTGTTTATCGAAATCACACCCAATCTTCGGATTACTTCAGGCGAATTACTGATATTTTGTGGTCGAAGAATCATTTTGTCTTTGTATTGATCAAAATTTGTTATGAATTTTTTGTAACAAGCTTCCGAAAGTGTAATTGCCGATGCCGAAGCAAAATCCAATTTTCCGGAATCGAACAATTCGAAAGTACTGTCTTGAAGCACTTCGGAATACATCACTAAATTCTCAAAATTTCCTTTCGAAAATCCAGACATAACTGCATTGGCCACTTTTCCGATGCCTACTTGCAATGGCATTAATGATTTTGTTAAATGTCCTTGCTCTATTTCTTTTTCAAAAAAGTCTAATAAATGATCGGCGATTGCTGTTGTTTTTGGATCTGGAAAACTCAATGCTGCTGAACTGTCAGGAAGCTCTGTAAATACAATTCCAATTACTTTAGCAGGATCAACGGTTATGTAATCAACACCAATTCTATCATCGGGAGCGATAATGTTTATGGGAGTTCTATTAGGGTGTTTTTTATGTAAATAAACATCATGCATTCCTTTGAAATTAAATGGCATAGATATATTTACTTCAATTATAATTTTATTAGCTAATTGAGCGAATGAAGCCGAGTTTCCAACAGAAGTTGATGGGATAATATTTCCGTTTTCATCAATATAAGTCGCCTCAATAATGGCAATATCAATACTGGGAATTTGTTTGTTTTCTAATAATTCTACCGTTTCACTAAGATGTTGATCCGTAAAAAACACATCGCCATGATTGATTTTATTTCGAAGCGTAATATCTGCCTGAAAATGCATTCTTCGATATATGGCATCATTTTTTGCCAAATCAGCATCCGTATTAAGTCCCAAAGAAGCTCCGGTAATAAGGGTAATACCGATGGCTTCAAATTCTGCTTTTTTAGCAAAAGCAGGAAGTACCGCTTTACTGTCGCCTGACTTTGTAAAACCACTTGGACCAACTACCATTTTATCTTTTAAAAAATGGGCTGCTTCTTGTGCAGAAATTACTTTGTCTTTGTAACTTTGAAATCGAATTCGGTCTAAGTACATATTTTAATTTTTTTAGTGGTTAATTTGTCAATAAAATAATTTTAAGTAATTTATTTAAAACATTTTGTGGTTTAATGTAATTTACATTGCAATAATAGTAAAATTAATAATTGAGAAAATATCCTAAAAAGACAAACATATATTCATTTCGGACAGCAAATTTTCAATTCTATGACAGAAGAAAAATATTATATAAACGAAGTTGATATTGACGAAAAAAGTATTTATTGTCACCATGATTTAATGGGCGAGTTATTAATTCCGACACATAAACACAACAAAGCACAAATGTTATATACCGAAGGCGGTATTGTATATGTTATTACACAAACCAATACGTATTATTTGCCTGCGCGACATTTTATGTGGATTCCAAAAGGGGTGGAGCATAGTATTCATACCAATTCTGAAAGTGTAATCATGCGAAATTTATATTTTCCGGTAAAAAAGAATGAGCCTCTTTTTTATGAATCAGAAGGGATTTATCCAATTAATGATTTATTGTTACAAATGATGCTTTTTACCAATAGATGGGACGGAAACATCAATAAAGGGACTCGAAATTATGATATTACAAAGGCGATAAAATCTATTTTGCCAAAAATATGTGTGAATAATTTACCTTTATCTTTGCCTTTTTCAAAAGATATTCGGTTGACAAAAATTGTTAATTACTTGGATACCAATTTAAAAGAACCACTTTATTTTTCTGAAATATCATCCCGATTTGGGTTTAGCGAACGCTCATTATATCGGTTATTTCAGAAGGATTTAGGTATGTCGTATATTCAATATCTTACTATTCGAAGAGTCTTGAAAGCAATAGAATTACTGTTAGAAAAAAATCTTTCCGTTAGCGAAGTTGCTCTGGCTGTAGGCTATAATAGTGTACCTACTTTTAGTAATACTTTTTACAAAATCCTGAGACAACGACCTTCAGATTATGTTAAGGGAGAGAAAATATTAAAAAAATGAGTTAAAATTTATTCTTCAAAAATTTTTTTTCCACACCAAGAACAAAAATTAATTTCTAAGTCGAAACCGCCACCTTTGTGAATATCAAATGTGAATTCAATTTAATATTTCATAGATTCATTGAAAAATTATTTTTTAATAACACTTGTGTAACAAAGGGTAAATATTAATTTGATAAAAGCAGAACAATTGTATTGTGTATGTGTATTAGAAGACCTTATGATTCTTCACAATTCACCAACATATAAATCAAATATGATTTTACCTCAAAGAATAATTAAATTTGAACTGAGTAATTTTGGAAAAAAACGACAATAAATTCTAAGAATTAGTTTTAAACAACTTTTTGATCAATACATTCAAATCTTTTCCTTTTACGGTATAGGATTTGAATACAATGATAGGGAAAGCAACTCCAAATGCAAGTGCAAAAAGGATGAAAGTGGTAGTTATTCCATAAGAAAAAGTATCAATTACTGCTTCTACAGAAGGTTTATGTCCCTTAGCACTACCAACCCAGTCAATCATTCCAATCATAAATTTATAACTGATTAGACCCGGAATCATATTAATAACCGCTGGAATCATAAAAATAATTGGAGGTGTGTGTGTTCTGTGTGCAAAATACATTCCTGAAATTCCAACAAAAGATGAAGCGATAAATATGGATAAAATAAGGTTTATTTCAAATTCCTGGAACAATAGGTATTTTATTAAATAACCCACAGCACCAAGTAAGAAAACAGTCCAAAGCGCTCTTTTTGGA
>CAILTC010000411.1 GCA_903837025.1 uncultured Bacteroidota bacterium
GAGATAGTCACTAGTGACTGGAGTTCAGACGTGTGCTCTCCGATCTATTCCTGCCGAAACTTTAAAACAAATCATAGCCGAAACTTTGTGTTTCGATTTTCCAACGGTAAAAGTGGAAAAAGATATTTACGCATTAGAATTATATCATGGACCAACAATGGCTTTCAAGGACGTTGGCGCACGCTTTATGTCACGTTGTTTGGCATATTTCAATAAAGACCAAAAAGACAGTAAAAACACGGTTCTTGTAGCGACTTCGGGCGATACTGGTGGCGCTGTTGCCAGTGGTTTTCTGGGTGTTCAAGGTGTTGAAGTGATCATTTTATATCCTTCGGGGAAAGTGAGCGACATTCAAGAACGACAATTAACAACTTTGGGACAAAATATAAAAGCGCTTGAAGTAGACGGATTTTTTGATGATTGCCAAGATATGGTCAAAAAAGCGTTTTTGGACGAAAGTCTGAAACATAAAAAACTAACATCGGCAAATTCGATCAATATCGCCCGTTGGTTGCCTCAAATGTTTTACTTTTTCTTTGCCTACAAACAACTGAAATCACAAAACAAACCTTTGGTATTTTCTTGCCCAAGTGGAAATTTCGGAAATATTTGTGCCGGAATTATCGCAAAAAAATTAGGATTACCCATCGAGCATTTTGTAGCATCGACCAATGTGAATGACACCGTACCAAGATTCTTGGAAAAAGGAAATTACGATCCAAAACCTTCAAAAGCTACAATTTCGAATGCAATGGATGTGGGGAATCCAAGTAATTTTATCCGTATTCAAGAAATGTATAATAACGATTTGGAGCAATTCAAAAAAGATTTTTCTTCGTTTTCTTATACCGATGCCGAAACTTTGGAAGCGATGCAATCGATCTATAAAACGGATGGATATATTGCCGAACCTCATGGTGCTGTTGGTTATTTAGGCTTGAAAAAGGAACTAAAAAACCATGCGAACGCCATTGGAATTTTCTTAGAAACCGCTCATCCTATCAAGTTTTTGGATGTGGTTGAACCAGCATTAAACATCAAATTACCAATTCCTACGCAAATTGAAAGCGTTTTGGATAAAGAAAAAATAAGCGTAAAAATCAAAACTTACGAAGAATTGAAAGCGTTTTTGGGATAAAACGGGATTGCTTTAAGAAAATTAACCACTAATTCGCAGATTTTAAAATTTGTGAATTAGCGGTTTTTTTTATGATTTTAACAATCGACAACTATATTATAAATGAAAAAAAGTTACAGATTTAAAAGATTAAAAGGATTTTATGTATTCCAACTTAAATGACCTTAAAGTCCTTATATGGTTAATAAATTTTGTTGTCCAAACTCAAAAAAGCTTTTCCAATATTGGCAATAACATCCGAAGCGATAAAGGATTGATAACCCGTTTCGGGCAAAGCGATATCGGCCGTTAAACCATGAAGATAGACTCCGAGCATTGCCGCATCGATAGGTTCGTAAGATTGCGCAAGCAAACTCGTTATCATTCCCGTGAGTGTGTCGCCAGTTCCGGCTGTAGCCAAAGCGGCGTTTCCGGTTGTGTTTTCGAAAAATGTATCACCGTCAATGATAAATGTTGGCGCACCTTTCATCACAATTATGAGATGATGTAGTTTTGAAAAAGCAATAGTTTTTTCGAATTTGTCGGTGTTCGAATTCCACTTTCCGATGAGTCGTTCTAGTTCTTTGGGATGGGGCGTGAGAATTGTTTTGTGGGGCAACAAAGAAATCCACGATGCATTTTGAGATAGAATATTCAAGGCATCGGCATCGATGACTAAAGGAGTTTTATTATGTGTTATAAATTCGTGAAACGCATTTTGTGTTTCCAGCTCCTGCCCTATTCCAGGACCAATTCCGATAGCTTGTGGACTAAAATCGAATTCAATTTTCGAAATGTATTTTTCCTGAGTATCCGTAAGAACCATCACTTCGGGATTGGATGTTTGAAGGATTTCGTAACCACATCTCGGGATAAATACGGTGACTAATCCGCAACCGGTTTTCAAGCATGCTTTCGAGGATAAAACCATCGCTCCTATTTTGCCATAACTGCCGCCAATTAATAAGGCGTGACCTTGAATACCTTTATGCGTATGTGAATCAACAGGTTTGAATCTTTTGAGAATTTCGGTGCGGTCTATAACAATTGGATTTTTCATTGGATTTGTTTGCTTAAAATTACAAAATTTCAACCTAGTAGTAACACTAATTATAATTTATTATCCTTTTTAATTAGCTTTCTGTAAGTAAAATCACTAGGTTTGATAACGGTGTAAATAGTAAATAAAAGTACTTTTTATAACAATTGGAACGACTATTGAGTTTATACTTATGAGTTAGCGCTTTATTCGAAAACAATAACACCAATTAAAAAACAATGGATTTAACCCAAGCACATCGTCAAGAATTACTTAGCGCCATGCAAATACTGGAAAACCCCGGTATAGCAGCTAAAATAACCAATTTCGTAGGTACGCCAATCGAAAAAGGAATCGCCATGCTGCCCGAAAGTTGGAATGACAAAATTGGCGAAGTGACTCAAAACGCACTTTTGAAAGCGGCTAATGCCGCAATATTCACCATTAGTGACCGGCCCAATGAAGCGCCATCTAATTGGTGGCATAAAATAGGCGTTGCCGTAACGGGAGGCGTTGGTGGATTTTTTGGTATAGCCGCTTTGGTCATCGAACTACCCGTTTCGACCACCATCATGTTACGATCGATTGCGGCTATCGCAAGAGCCGAAGGAGAATCTATAAATGATCCCGAAACCAAATTAGCCTGCTTAGAGGTTTTCGCTTTAGGCGGCAAAAGCAAATATGATAATGCTGCCGAAAGTGGCTACTTTGTTGTTCGATCCGCTTTGGCAAAATCAATTGCCGAAGCCGCCCAATTTGTGGCAACCCGAACACTAGCCGAGGAAGGCTCGCCAGCCTTGATCCGATTTATTGTAAAGATTGCAGAAAGATTTAGCATTCAAGTCACCGAAAAGGTAGCCGCCCAAACCATACCAGCCATTGGTGCAGCAGGCGGAATAATTGTAAACACGCTATTTATAGACCATTTTCAGGATATGGCAAAAGGTCATTTTACCATAAGACGATTAGAGAAATTGTACGGAAAAGAGGCTATAAAAACGACTTATGAAGAAATGATGAAAATAGGATTGAGTTAATGAAATAAACCAATTGTTTATCCATAAGTAAAATTAATATGTTTTGATTTACTCCAAAAAGTTTTGAAACAAAA
>CAILTC010000412.1 GCA_903837025.1 uncultured Bacteroidota bacterium
CACAAATCAATAAGCTGTTCTATCAGCAATACGACCTACGGTATTTAGAATTGGTAGATACCATCCACCAAATGCTTTACTACAAATTAGACAAAAGACTGTTAGATTATCTTTCAGAAAAAGTAAAGGTAACAGGCAAAAACCCTATTAAAATATCCCATAAAGAAATAGCCAATGACCTTGGAACCGCAAGAGAAGTAATAAGCCGATTAGTTAAAAAACTGGAAAGACAAAATTTACTCAAACAATACCATGATAGTATCGAATTATTTTTGCCCTAGTGACTTTAGTTACTGCACAACTCCTTCCCGTTCTAGATCTTTGCTGTACAAATGAAGAACTGGAAAACAATATACAAACTTATGCTAGTGTGCCTCTTGTGCATTGCGATCGTGACTTCAATTGTATTAATAGTACAATTTTTAAACAATTAAAAAAAACAATCGAAAATGAAAAAAAACATGTCTTTAGCTGACCGAATTATTAGATTAATACTTTCAGCAATTATGGTAAGTCTTTATGTAACTAATATCGTTAGCGGAACTTTAGGAATTATTCTACTTGTTTTAGCAAGTGTTTTTACCTTGACAAGTCTAATTAGTTTTTGTCCTTTATATGCCATCTTAGGGATTTCAACTTGCCCTGTAAAGAAAGAGAACTAGATTATGATCGTTTTTGCGAATGGCGAAATAATTCATTGATAAGCAAAACATATAAATCTGTATTTCGAAAGAATGCAGATTTTTTTTTTAAGAACTTGTCATTACGAGGCGCAGAGAGGTTGTTTCGTGGCTAATTTATAACATATAAAGTTTATTGGTTTTGATAAAATTTTAATGGTAAATTAATTTGAACAATAATTTTTCATAAAATATGTAATTCCAATTTATCATTGCTTCGCCTGTTTGTGCTTTGCTCTCGAGTCTGCAGGAATCCAATTTATGGGTTTGAGAATCCTACGGAATGACAATTTTAGTATAGAAAATTACATTTAATTTCGAAAATGTCTTTAAAATTTTACTATAACCTACTTATTTTTATTTGTGACTTTGCGGCAAAATCTTTTATTTCCTTAACGGTGAAAGAAACCTTAATAGTAACTAATCCGCATATTTTAATAGGTTTAAATAAGTGAAATCATTAAGTTTGTGAACCCAAATAAAAGCTTATTTTCAAGCTTTCGATTAGGCTAAACCAATTATAGTATCCACTATTTTCAATCTTCATGAGAGAAAAAACACAAGCTCAAGACTGGCCCAATTTGAATAAATACCAAAAAGCAAATGCCACTCTCGAAAAACCAGAAATCGGGCAAAAACGAATTGTATTCATGGGAGATTCTATAACAGAGTTTTGGTCAACTGTTAATCCGAAATTTTTCTCCGGAAAACCCTATATCAATCGAGGAATTAGTGGGCAAACGAGTCCACAAATGCTTCTCCGTTTTAGAGCCGATGTTATTGCTTTGAATCCGACTCTAGTTTTACTATTAGCCGGAATCAACGATATTGCCGGCAATACAGGGCCTTCGACAATAGAAATGATTACAGACAATATTTTTTCGATGGCCGAATTAGCCAAAGCAAATGATATAAAAGTAATTTTATGTTCCGTATTACCTGCTTTCGATTTTTATTGGAATCCTGGCTCCTATCCTGCCGAAAAAATTGTAACACTCAATACAATAATACAAAAATATGCCGATGCCAATGGGATTCTGTATCTTGATTATTATTCGGCAATGGTCGATGCCAATAAAGGAATGAAAGCAGCTTATTCCAATGACGGTGCGCATCCCAATAAAACGGGATATGAAATAATGAATCCTCTTGCCGAAGCAGCAATAGCAAAAATACTATCTTAAAAACAAAACTATTACAGCATAAAAAACCATTCAATGAACTATAGAAAACTAGGGAAAACAAATTTTAATATCTCCGAAATAGCACTTGGAACTTGGCAAGTAGGTGGAAAATGGGGCTCTCCATTCAATGATAAAACAGCTGATGAATTGATTAATACCGCCATTGATAAGGGAGTAAATTTTATTGATACTGCCGATGTTTATGAAAACGGCTTGAGCGAAACCGCCGTAGGAAGGGTCGTTCGCTCTCGTTCGGAACGTATTTATGTGGCAACAAAATGTGGGCGACATATCAATCCGCATGTGAGTGAAGGCTACCAAACCAAAGTTTTACAAAAATTTGTCGAAGATAGTTTGAGAAGAACTGGCCTCGAAACTTTGGATTTAATCCAATTGCATTGTCCGCCGAATGAGGTTTTTTATCGTCCTGAAATTTTTGAATTATTCGACCGATTAAAAGAACAAGGAAAGATCCAAAATCTTGGCGTGAGCGTCGAAAAAGTAGAAGAAGGCCTGAAAGCGATTCAATATTCAAATGTGACAACGGTTCAAATTATCTTTAATGTTTTTCGTCAACGACCAGCGGAACTTTTCTTTGAAGAAGCACAAAAAAAAGATATTGGAATTATTGCAAGAGTACCTTTGGCAAGCGGACTTTTAACTGGATTATTTGATGCTAAAACAACTTTTGGAAGCCAAGATCATCGCAATTTCAATCGAAATGGAGAAGCTTTCGACAAAGGAGAAACCTTCTCTGGGATAGATTATGAATTGGGTTTAAAAGCCGTTGAAGCCTTGAAAGCCTTATTTCCTGGAACAACCAATTTGGCTCCAATTGCCTTACAATGGATTTTGAGTTTTGATGCCATTAGCTGTATTATTCCTGGTGCATCAAAAGAAAGTCATGTTTTATCCAATTTATCCGTTTATGATTTACCCCAATTAACACCTGAAAAAATCGCGGCGATGAATGCTATTTATGAGCAATATATTAAGCCAAAAGTGCATCAACTTTGGTAATTAAAAATGAGATAGGCTTTAATTTTCAGGAAAACATTATTGTTTTTTTGTCATTTCGACCAAGGAGAAATCACATCAGTTGCTCTCGTTATTTGATTTCTCCTTGGTCGAAATGACAAACTTATATTCCATAAATTCTATCTTAAAATATTATAAAATAAAAAACAACAAATGTTCCATAAATCCAATTTCAAAGAATGGTTTAATCGGTATAAATATGCCGAATTATCTGCTACTTCGGCTGCATTGGCAAGTTCCCAATTTAGCCGAATCTTTGATGGATTGACAACTGCTTATTTAATCACTTTTTCCGAATATTTGGCCTTTTACGGCGTTATTTTATTCCTGACTTACAACAAGTTGGTCAAGAAAAACGAGCAATTGAATACTAAAACAACTCTAAAAGAAGTACTTTTATTGATACGAAATTTGGTTTTAGAATTCGGTTACCCCGCAATTTTAGATTTCTTCGTGATTCGCCCCTTTTGTATGTATTGGATGCCCATATTAACAGGGAATTATTTTATTGGAATCTTTCTTGGAAAAATCGCAGCGGATTCCATTTTCTATTCGCTTGCAATCCTAAATTATGAACTGATAAAGAAAAAGTAATTGTTTCGAAAGTCAGTAAATTGATTCAAAAAGCTTTTTTGACAAATTCTAAAGTAGGTTTATCCAAAATAAATACGAAGTTGTTGAAAATATTTCCCAATTTGAATTTATAAAACCATTCAAAGACTTATTTTTGCGCTATGGCAAAGAAAAATACAGACAAAATCGTTTTCGATCATATAAAAGTCCTTGATGCTGGTGCAAAAGGCGTTTCGGTGGCAAAAGCCCCTGATGGTAAAGTAATTTTCATCCCCAATGTCGTTCCTGGCGATGTGGTAGATGTACAAACTTTCAAAAAGCGTAAAGCGTATTACGAAGGAAAAGCCGTGAAGTTTCACGAATTCTCCCAACATAGGATCGAACCTGTTTGCGAACATTTTGGTGTTTGTGGCGGTTGCAAATGGCAAAACATGAATTACAGCCAGCAATTGTACTACAAACAAAATGAGGTTTTAAATCATTTGCAACGCATTGGAAAAATAGAGCTTCCTGAATTTGAACCGATTCTTGGTTCTCAAAAACAGTTTTTCTACAGAAACAAAATGGAGTTTTCATTTTCGAATAGTCGTTGGCTAACCGAAGAAGAAGTCGGTAGCACCGAAGATTTAGGAAACAGAAATGCCCTAGGTTTTCATATTCCGAAAATGTGGGATAAAATTCTAGACATCAACAAATGTCACTTGCAAGAAGATCCATCCAATGCAATTCGGAATGAAATTCGGGCTTTCGCCAATGAAAACAACCTGACTTTTTTCAATCCAAGAAATCACGAAGGTTTGCTAAGAACTTTAATGTTACGTACCGCTTCCACTGGAGAAATTATGGTTTTGGTGCAGTTTTTCGAAAATGATAAAGCAGCGAGAGAATTACTTTTGGATCATATCTACGAAAAATTCCCTCAAATTACATCGTTGCAATATGTTGTAAATAACAAAGCCAACGACACTTTATACGACACCAACATTAAATTATATAAAGGAAGAGATTTCATTCTTGAAGAAATGGAAAGTTTAAAATTTAGCATTAATGCCAAATCTTTTTACCAAACCAATTCGGATCAAGCCTACGAATTATACAAAATTACACGCGATTTTGCTGGTCTAACTGGTAACGAAATCGTTTATGATTTATATACAGGAACGGGAACAATTGCACAATTTGTCTCGAAAAATGCCAAGAAAGTTATTGGTGTAGAAAGTGTTCCGGAAGCAATAATTGATGCCAAAGCCAATGCCGAACGCAACAATATAACCAATTGTAAGTTCTATGTAGGGGACATGAAAGTAGTTTTTAACGAAAGTTTTATTGCACAACATGGCAAACCAGATGTAATTATTACCGATCCACCTCGTGACGGAATGCACAAGGATGTAATTGACCAAATTTTGAAAATTGAACCTTCAAAAATCGTTTATGTAAGTTGCAACTCAGCAACCCAAGCAAGAGATTTAGCTTTGATGGATGAGAAATATAAAGTAACTCGGGTACGTCCCGTTGATATGTTTCCGCAAACGCATCACGTAGAAAATGTTGTACTTTTGGAGAGGAGATAAAATTTTAGATTGCAAGTTTCAGATTTTCGTTGAAATTGATTTTTGCCATTGATATTGCCATTGAAATTGACATTTAAAAATTTATGAAAAAAATATTCTCACTTTTAGTAATAGTACTTTTCTCAATCTCTGGTTGCGAGAAAGATGATATTTGCGATCCAAATACGCCTACAACACCAAGACTTGTGATTGATTTTCATTCTGCCGGTGACAATTCATCTGTTTTGAAAAATGTGACAAATCTAAAAGTTATTGGCGACGGAATGGCAAATGGAATTGTTTTTAGCGCTGCAATTGATGGTACGCAATACGTAACTAACGGAACTACCATTTCTATTCCATTAAAAACGGATGCTACTAGTACAACGTATAGTTTTATTCTCAATTATGGGAATACAAATACCACTTTTGTAAATGAAGATAAAATCACCTTCAATTATACCCATAGAGATGTTTATGTTTCAAGAGCATGCGGCTACAAAACGCTTTTCACATTAGATCCAATTCATCCATATACTCAAACCGCAGTACCAGCAACCAGCGCAAAATGGATGCAGTATATTTCGGTTAATAAAAGTAACATAGATAACGAAAATGAAACACACATTACAGTATACTTTTAGTTTTTGCTTTCTGCTATCTTTATTTTTGGTACAGGCACAAGATGTCAAAACGAAAAATTTAGATAAAAAGGAGCAAAAATCAGGGATAATTCCGGATACTACAAAAGTTGATACCGAAACGGAAACCGATACAATTCCTCCAAAAACGGATCGTTATGGTGTGCGTGTTGGGGTTGATTTGTATAAATTAACTCGTGGATTCTATGATAAAAATTACAAAGGAATAGAATTAGTAGGTGATTATCGTTTGACAAAAAAATATTTTTTGGCTGCCGAACTCGGAAACGAAAACAAAACAACAGCCGATACTCAATTGAATTCCTCTGCCAAAGGTTCCTATCTAAAAGTAGGTTTTGATTATAATGGCTATGAAAACTGGCTGGATATGGAAAATATTATTTCTGTAGGAATGCGCTATGGTGTAAGTTCTTTTGATCAAGAAATAAACAGCTACAAAACATACAATCCGAATCCTTATTTTGGCGAAATGCCTTGGAAAACATCGGGAGAAAAATTCAGTGGATTAACAGCCAGTTGGATCGAAATTGTGGCGGGAGTGAAAGTAAAAGTTGTCAATAATTTCTTTGTAGGCTTCAGTTTTCGCATGAACACTTTGGTCACCAACCATAAACCTGCTAATTTTGATAATCTTTATATTCCGGGTTTCAACAGAACCTATAACGGTGGTTTTGGAGCTGGAATAAACTACACCGTTACTTATTTTGTTCCTATTTACAAGAAAAAAGTAGTTGCTAAAAAGTTGAAGAAAAAAGAGGAATAGAAATAGATTGAAGCCACTTATAATTTTTTTTTGCCACGAGTTAATAAATAAAATTTATGATTCGTGGCATTATTTTTTTCTATAGAAAAGAAAAATATTGTCAGTTTATTTTAGCTAATATCCTTAATTCCTTTTATAAACAAC
>CAILTC010000413.1 GCA_903837025.1 uncultured Bacteroidota bacterium
ATTACAACTATTTAGGTAAAAAAAAAGGTTATACTTTAGCAAAATCACTAAATGTATAACCTTTTAAACTTATAACTTACAACTTTTTTTTAATAAACGAAGATCGCTCTTTCGCTCATCATTTCGTTCACTTCATTCGCCACCGCTTCGATTACGTCTTCATTAGTATGATCTACTAAAACTCTATCGATCAAGGCAACAATAGTTTCCATATCTTCTTCAACAAGACCACGAGTGGTTATTGCTGCAGTTCCAACACGAATTCCTGAAGTTACAAATGGTGATTTATCATCAAAAGGAACCATATTTTTGTTCACAGTGATTTCTGCTTTTACCAAAGCATTTTCAGCATCTTTTCCTGAAATATTTTTGTTTCTCAAGTCAATCAACATCATGTGATTATCAGTTCCGCCAGAAATAATTTCGTATCCTCTTTTTACAAAAGCATCTGCCATAGCATTTGCATTTTTTTGTAATTGCATCGCATAAGTAAAGAACTCATCTTTCAAAGCTTCACCAAAAGCAACTGCTTTTGCAGCAATAATGTGCATTAATGGACCACCTTGATTTCCTGGAAAAACGGCAAGATCTAATAATGAAGACATCATTCTAACTTCTCCTTTTGGAGTCGTTAAACCAAATGGATTTGGAAAATCTTTACCCATTAAGATTAAACCACCACGAGGACCACGCAATGTTTTGTGAGTTGTAGTGGTAACAATATGGCAATGTGGCAATGGATCATTCATCAAACCTTTGGCGATAAGCCCAGCAGGATGAGAAATATCGGCTAATAAAATAGCTCCAACACTGTCAGCAATTACTCTAAAACGCTCAAAATCCATATCGCGAGAATAAGCCGAAGCACCTGCGATGATTAATTTTGGTTGCTCTTTAGTTGCAATTTCTTGAATTTTATCATAGTCTAATCTTCCTGTTTCTTTGTCAACACCGTAGAAAGAAGGTGTATATAAACGACCAGAGAAATTCACTGGCGAACCGTGAGTTAAGTGGCCTCCATGAGACAAATCGAAACCTAAAATTTTATCTCCTGGTTTAATACAGGCGTGATATACGGCTGTATTTGCTTGTGAACCCGAGTGTGGCTGTACGTTTGCATATTCAGCTCCAAATAATTCTTTGGCACGATCAATAGCAATTTGTTCAATTACATCTACTACCTCACAACCACCGTAGTATCTTTTTCCAGGATAACCTTCGGCATATTTATTAGTCAAAACAGAACCAGCTGCTTCCATTACTTCATCACTTACAAAATTCTCCGAAGCTATCAATTCTAGTCCGTGAATTTGTCTGTCTTGTTCCTCTAAAATAAGGTCAAAAATTTGTTCGTCGCGTTGCATTTCTTTGATTTTAGTTAATTTGACGCAAAAATACAAAAAAACGTTTGGTAAACAGTCCCATTATAATATATTTGTTGAGTAATTCTTAACAAAATAATCAACAATATTATGCCGATAACAGCAAATAATAGCAATAGAAAGTCCTGGCTCGAAGTTCCTGCCAATAGTGATTTCCCTATTCAGAATATTCCTTTTGGCGTTTTTCTTACTAAAGAAAATATTGTAACTGTAGGAACTCGAATTGGTGATTTTGCCATAGATTTAGGGGCTTTACAACAATTAGATTACTTTAAAGGAATAGAATTAACGGACGATATGTTCATGCAGGACACTCTGAATGATTTTATTTCTGACGGAAAAAAAACATGGCGATTAGTCCGAAATCGCATTGCTGATATTTTTGATGAACAAAATCCAAAATTACGTGATAATACAAAAGATAAAGACATTATTATTTTCAACATCAAAGATGTCGAAATGCAATTACCTGTACTTATAGGGGATTATACTGATTTTTATTCCAATAAAGAACATGCGACTAATTTCGGAAAAATGATTCGTGATAAAGACGCTTTATTTCCTAATTGGCTCCATATTCCTATAGCCTATCACGGAAGAAGCTCTAGTATAATTCCGTCTGGAATTCCGGTACACAGACCTCTAGGACAAACTTTGCCTCAAGGCGAAACGACACCCGTTTTTGGTCCGTCCCGATCTGTAGATTTTGAATTAGAAACCGCTTTTATAACTACCGATGCTAACATTATGGGAGAAAACATTCCTATAAATGAAGTCGAAGATTATATTTTCGGTATGGTTTTGATGAATGATTGGAGCGCGCGCGATCTTCAAAAATGGGAATCTTTGCCGCTTGGTCCGTTCTTATCTAAAAATTTTGCTACGTCTATTTCACCTTGGATTATTACCTTAGATGCCTTGGAACCCTTTAGAACTAAAGGTCCAAAACAAGATCCTGCACCATTTCCGTATTTGCAATTAAAAGGCAAAAACACTTTCGACATCAATTTAGAAGTAGCAATTCAGCCCGAAAATGGAGAAGAAACAATTGTTTCAAACTCGAACTTTAAATACATGTATTGGTCCATGAGCCAACAATTAGCACATCATACTTCAAACGGATGCCGAGTAAATTCAGGCGATATGATGGGTTCAGGAACTATTTCAGGACCAACTCCGGACAGTTATGGTTCGATGCTTGAATTAAGTTGGGGAGGTAAAAACCCAATTAAACTCAATGACGGAACCGAACGAAAATTCATCAATGACGGCGATACCGTAATCATGAAAGGATTCTGCAAAAACAACGAAGTCCGAATAGGTTTTGGAGAAGTATCCAGTAAACTACTTCCACCCTTTGTAAGAAAATAAAAATATCAGTTATTCCATCAAAATCCGACATACTAACCTATTGTCGGATTTTTTTAATTTATAAAATAACAATAAATTTTACATTTGTTACAAAAAACACCTATTGATTTAATAAATAAATCGTAAATTTGCCCCGATGAATAAAACAAGTGTACATATAACTTCTTTCTCACGGATAAACAAAC
>CAILTC010000414.1 GCA_903837025.1 uncultured Bacteroidota bacterium
AGCATGGCATGATAATAGGCAATCATTGATTGTCCGTCGCCTCCAAAAAAGTCTACTTTTACACCAGCAATCCCCATTTCGTTCAGTTTAGTAAACTCTATTTCTCGATCTTCATGGGTAATTAATTTACTTTTAGGTTCATAGACAGTGCTGTTCCAAGATCCAGATGAATTATACCAAACCAATAATTTAACCTTTTTGTCTTTGGCGTAAGCCGCCAATTCTTTCATTTTTTCATAGCCAATTCTTTTATTCCAATCGGCATCAATTAGGCAATAAGGCCAATTCATTGTAGAAGCATAATCTATAAATCGCAAAGTTGTTTCGTAATTTACCGACTCATCTTTCAACAAAACCCAACTCCAAGAAGCCAATCCGCTTTTGATAAAAGAAGTATCCATAGGAATCGCGGGTTCTGCTAAATCCGTTCCCAAAGTACTTTCGGTGATTATTTTTAAGGATCCAATGGCTATTATTCTCCAAGGTGTGTACCAAGGTAATTTCGATTCAGGATTCAAAGCACCATTAGGGAAAATCTCTTCCTTTTGCGGAAAAGTAACTTGCATCGCTTTTGAAGTATCATTATAAACCAAATGGCTACCACAATAATTTACTGGCAAACCGGATTCGGAAATTAATAACCAAGCGGAATTAGAATTAAATAAAGCAGGATAAACCCAACCTTGTCCAATCGCAGGTTTTGTGTTTACAGGAATTCCCATCGAGTAATGTTCCTCATAAGATGGATTGGTTTCCATCCACCCCGTTTTTGCTTTAGACATGGGTTGCAACCAAGATTTTGCAGTAGCATCGAAATTATAAGTCGTTTTTTCTTCAACAATTTTTTTAATATCGGTTGACGTTTCCGGAAAATGGTACCGCAAAGCAATTCCGTCATGGGATAATTGAAAAATAATATCGATTAAATTTCCCTTACTATTTTGCAAATGAATCGTATATTGATTGGCCGAATAGCTGATGTTTTTACGCTTTCCTTGAAACATGGAATACACTGATAGAATTGGTTTTGGTTCTGAAACCTGTATGATTTTTAAATTGGTATAAAAATCAGCATCTTCTCTTATTATTCCAAGTTCCGATGTATTCATCACCAATTTTTCCTTAAAAAAAACTTTATAAATTGGACTGTTATTTTGGTTTAAACTGAATTCTATTTTGATAGATTGATCAGCATTTACAAATAAATAATCCTTCTTTTTTTCGACGAATGAAGTTAGCAACAAGCTCATAAAAATCAGTGCAACTATTTTTTTCATAATAAAATGTTTAATTTACACTTACAAACATACAAAAAAGAATTTACTATATAAGTTGTCATAAATAAATAGTACTAAAGAATGATTAGCAGTCATTTAATTTATAAAAGCTTATGTAGTTTTCTATTTCCCTATCCAAAAAATAGCAACTAAAAAAATTGTTGTTATACTAATAATTTACTTATATTTGTAAATGTATTTTTTACACTTATTAATTATTTCAGATTTAATAACCCTAATTTATATTAAGTCTGACAACAAAATCTATACTAAAAATGAATAAAAAAATTGACCAATTATCAGCAGATAACATAAGAGCACTTGCCATTTCGATGGTAGAAAAAGCAAATTCAGGACACCCGGGCGGAGCAATGGGTGGAGCCGATTTTATGCACATTTTATACACTGAATATCTAAATTTTGATCCAACGGAAATGGATTGGTCTTTTAGAGATCGCTTCTTTATGGATGCGGGACATTTATCTGCCTTGATGTATGCTCAATATTATTTGTTGGGAAATTTCGAAAAAGAAGATGTTCAAAATTTTAGACAATGGGGTTCCGTAACGCCAGGTCACCCCGAATTAGACGTTCTTAGAGGTATAGAAAACACCTCAGGTCCTTTGGGACAAGGACACACTATGGGAGTTGGCGCTGCTATTGCCGCCAAGTTTTTGGACGCTAGATTCAAAGGTCTTTTCGAACATAAAATATATGGTTTCATCACCGATGGTGGTGTTCAAGAAGAAATTTCGCAAGGCGCTGGTCGCATCGCAGGACATCTGGGCTTGAACAATTTTATCATGTTTTACGATTCTAATGATGTACAACTTTCTTCTATGACGGACGAAGTAACTTCCGAAGATACAGCGATGAAATATGAGGCTTGGGGATGGAAAGTAATCACGATAGACGGGCATAATCATGAACAAATTAGAAAAGCCTTGGATGCTGCAAATGCAGAAACAGAAAAACCAACTTTGATAATTGGGAAAACAATTATGGGAAAAGGTTGCGTTACCGCCAACGGAAATATGTATGAAGGCGAATGCGAATTACACGGAAAACCGATTGGTGATACCAAAGCAGATTACACATCAACCTTAATTAATTTAGGTGCGAATCCTGAAAATCCTTTCAATATTTATGAAGAAGTAACAACTTATTACGCTGAAATTTTGGCGAAAAAAGTTGCAGATGCTGCAATCAAAAAAAGCAAAATAGCACTTTGGAAAACAAAAAATCCAGCTTTAACTCAAAAAATGGATTTATTCTTATCCGGAAAATTACCCAAATTAGATTTAAGCAGTGTGATTCAAAAACCCGATGCAGCCACTAGAGATGCTTCATCGGCGGTACTCGCCTATTTGGCAGAAAACCTAGAGAATATAATTGTTTCTTCGGCGGATTTATCTAATAGTGATAAGACCGATGGATTCCTCAAAAAATCGTCTGTTTTGCAAAAGAATGATTTCAGCGGAGCCTTTTTACAAGCAGGAGTTGCCGAACTTACCATGACATCAATCGCCAATGGAATTGCCCTTCACGGTGGTGTTATTCCTGTGGTAGCAACGTTTTTTGTATTTTCGGATTATATGAAACCAGCAATTCGATTGGCTGCCATTCAAGAATTAGCCGTAAAATATGTTTGGACACACGATTCGTTCCGCGTGGGCGAAGATGGGCCAACGCACCAACCAATTGAGCAAGAAGCACAAATTCGTTTATTAGAAAAAGTAAAAAACCATTCCGGAGATCAGAGCTTTTTAGCTTTGCGTCCTGCCGATGCAATCGAAACTTCAGTAGCTTGGAATATGGCACTAAATAACACCAAAACTCCAACAGCTTTAATCCTTTCGAGACAAAATATTGCAGACATTCCTGCTCAAAAAAATTCGAGATATCAAGAAGCAACAGAAGCTGACAAAGGTGGTTATTTAGTAAAAACTACTCAAAATCCTGACATCACTCTAATCGCAAATGGATCCGAAGTTTCGACACTTATAGCTGCGGCAAAAATTTTGGAAAACGAAAAAAACCTAAAAATAAATGTAGCGTCAATTATATCGGAAGGCTTGTTTAAACAACAATCCAAATCGTATCAAGAAAGTATTATTCCAAAAGAAAAATTAGTTTTCGGACTTACCGCAGGACTTCCTGTAAACCTAGAAGGATTAATTGGCGATAGCGGAAAAGTGGTTGGTTTAGATCATTTTGGCTATTCAGCTCCAGCAAGCGTTTTGGATGAAAAATTCGGTTTTACAAGTGAGCACGTTTGCAAAGAAATCTTAAAATATATTGAAGAAAGTAAATAAACATTAAACAAAAAAACTATGAAATTTTTTATTGACACAGCAAATTTAAAAGACATAAAAGAAGCCAATGATCTAGGAATTCTAGACGGCGTTACTACCAATCCGTCTCTAATGGCGAAGGAAGGAATTACGGGAGCGGACAATATTATAGCACATTATGTAAAAATTTGCGAATTAGTTGACGGCGATGTAAGTGCCGAAGTGATTTCGACAGACTTGGCAGGAATGATTGCCGAAGGAGAGAAATTGGCCGCTTTGCATCCGCAAATTGTGGTTAAAATTCCAATGATAAAAGAAGGAATAAAAGCAATAAAATATTTTTCGGACAAAGGAATAAGAACTAATTGTACTTTAGTTTTTTCGGCAGGTCAAGCGCTTTTGGCAGCAAAAGCAGGAGCTACATATGTTTCTCCTTTCATCGGAAGATTGGATGATGTTTCTACAGACGGAATGGCGTTGATTGAAGAAATTCGATTAATTTATGATAATTATGGTTATGAAACACAGATATTGGCTGCGTCCGTTCGTCACGTGATGCATATTATCAATTGTGCAAAAATTGGTGCCGATGTCATCACTGGTCCTTTGAGTGCTATCGAAGGCTTACTCAAACATCCACTTACCGATATTGGTTTAGCTACATTTTTAGCCGATTATCAAAAAGGGAATAGTTAAATCTTATTTTCAATTAATAAAAAAGCGCTTTTAAATCGAATTTAAAAGCGCTTTTTTGTTAGTTGCCTCTTGTGTTATTTTACAATAATTTTTATTGCAAAATTAGAAGAACCATTATTAATTTGAACAAGATAAATTCCGCTTGCCAATTTATTTTTAACATCTAAACTATACAAACCAGAATTAGATTTTACCGTTTGGTTATCCATAATTGATTTACCAGCTAAATCAACAACCGCTACTTTTAAATCCCCATTGAAATTATTTTTAGAAACGATATTAATAACATCTTGAACAGGATTTGGATAGATATTAAAAGAATTATCTGCTAGTTCAAAATCATTAACGCCTAATACTGCTTTGGCAGTAACCGTTGTTAAAACACCATCATAAGTCATAGAAATCGTTTTTCCAGCAATTGCGGCAATTTGTCCATTGTTTACATAGGTATTTAAGGTTGATCTATAATCTACTCCAGTTCTTTTTATAACTAAACTTCCTGCATCAATAATTACTTTCGCATTTGAATGTAAACTTAAATTTATCCCTGCTCAACAACGGCATACAAAACTTCTTCGGATTCATAAAAACCAACTAATTGATAAGCAGTATCTGGAAAAAAGAAATTATTCAATAATAAGCTATTGAAATAATCTTCCCAAGAGGAATAATAAATGGAATCATTGAGTTTTAAAACCTGAAACTCATCCTGATGGAGATAACCCTTTTGCTCAGCCCCACTAGAAACAAAAGAATTAATGTCAATATTTGCTTTCCAAAAATTATTTTGGTTGCAAAATTGCTTTAAATTCTCTGCTTCTTCTCTTTTGATTTGCTTGCTGTTTTTAGCTTCGCAACCTGAGTTCTTGCTTCTTCTAAGGTAACTGGCGACCGCTTGGATAGCATCTCCATGCCTAACTTGGCTCTTTCCTGAAATGATATTTTGTAGTTCATGTTTCATGAAATTTCAGGGTACAAAGGTAAAGATTATATATTTATACTATGCTGTGATTTTTATTCCTCTTATGGAGAGTAAAAGTCGGATATTTAGAATAAATAGACCTGTTTTTCGATAACAATTACTACAATAAAAAAGCCCAAGAATCAAATCCTTGGGCTTCCTAATTTACCTTTTTGAGCTTTTCAGTCGCCAAAGGGTTTCTATAAAAACATCAACATCCTGAGTAGTGTTGTAGAACGCCAAAGACGGTCGCACTGTGGTTTCGACACCCATTCTTCGCAAAATGGGTTGCGCACAATGATGTCCAGTTCTCACAGCGATTCCTTCTTTGTTCAATGCTTGACCCACTTCATCATTGGTAAAACCTTGCAAATGAAACGAAAGCACACTCGCTTTGTTTGCTGCTGTTCCGATTAATCGAACGCCCGGAATTTGTTGAAGCAAATGCGTGGCATATTCAAGCAAATAATGCTCGTAATGCCCAATAGCCTCAATTCCTATTTTCGAAACATAATCTATCGCAGCGCCAAGTCCAATGGCATCGGCAATATTTCCTGTTCCCGCTTCAAAACGATTGGGGGCTTTATGGTATTTGATTTCCTCAAAAGTAACATCCTGAATCATATTTCCCCCCGATTGATAGGGTTCCATACTATTCAACAAATCTTCTTTGCCATACAAAACACCAATTCCTGTTGGTCCAAATAGTTTATGACCCGAGAAAACCAACCAATCGGCATTGAGATAACGAACATCCACTTTCATGTGCGAAACAGATTGGGCTCCGTCAAGAAGCACTTTGGCACCAACAGCATGCGCCATTTCGACCATTTGTTTGGCTGGAGTTACCGTTCCTAAAGCATTCGAAACTTGGGTAAAAGCGACCAATTTCGTTTTCGGATTCAATAACTTGGCGTATTCATCCAACAAAATTTGTCCGTCATCATCTACTGGAATCACTCGTAATTTCAAGCCTTTTTTATCGGCTAATCGTTTCCAAGGTACAATATTAGCATGATGTTCTAGATGGCTCACAATAATCTCATCACCGGCAACAAGGTTTTGGTTTCCCCAACTTTGTGCCACCAAATTGATTCCTTCGGTTGCTCCTCGAACAAAAACTATTTCGTTTGCCGAACCGGCATTCAAGAATACTTTTACTTTTTCGCGAGCGGCTTCATAAGCATCCGAAGCTCTGGCTGCCAGTTCGTGTGCAGCGCGATGAATGTTCGAATTTTCATGTTCATAAAAATAAGTCACTCGATCAATAACCGACTTTGGTTTTTGAGTTGTTGCCGCATTATCGAACCAAATTAAGGGTTTTCCGTTTACCGTTTCGCTCAAAATCGGAAAGTCTTTCTTGATTAAATTGGCATTAAAATCGGATCCAATGATACCTTTGTTTTCATTGGAATGAAAAGTTGAAATTTCAGCCTTTTTAGAATCGAAAGCAAAAGGATTGGCATCCAAAAAATAATACGAATTTGGTTTTTCAATTCCGCTTGGAACACTTGCAAAAGGAATTCCAAAATTAGTATTTAGCGACGCCAAAGCTTCTTTTAACTCGTTTTCGAAAGAGATTTTTGGTTATTATAATTTTTAATTCTATTAATTTGATAGAACATATATATATTAATAACCCAGAATTACAAATTTTTAAAAGAAATAAATTTTAAAAAAAACATTAGTGAAATTCTATATATCCGATCACCAACATAAATGATGAAAATAAAAAACACGTTAAGACAAATTTAGATTTGAGCTAGTAATAAAACAGCAACTTACCGGGTTAAATCAATAACGCATTGATTAACATAAAAAACATCGTCTTTTTGAGATGTTTTTTCATTTTGTTCGAATTTATGTAACACTTGTTACCGAGCATGTTTTATCGTGATTCTATATTTGCCTCATAATTCAGATAAATCAATTATGAGGAACATCAATTTAATGCTATTAGGAGGGTCAATTTTACTGTCAAATTTAGGTTTTGGTCAAGATACTTTGGCTATTTCCAAAAAAGATATTTGGCAAAAAGCTTCCGATAAAAACTTGCAAATCAAGATTGCAAACCAAGAATTCAAATCGGCACAAGCAGATTATAGACAATCAAATGCGCTTTTCTTGCCAAGTATTACTGCTTCGCACACTGCAATTTCAACGACAAATCCGTTGATGGCGTTTGGTTCAAAATTGAATCAGGAAATATTAACACAATCCGATTTTAATCCATCATTGTTGAATAATCCGACAAAGACACAAAATTTCGCTACCAAAATAGAAGTGTTGCAACCCTTAATCAATGTGGATGGATTCTACGGAAGACAAGCTGCCAAATCAAAAATGCAAGCTTTCCAACTGCAAACGGAACGTACCAAAGAATATTTGGAATTGGAAGTGAATAAGTCCTTTATGCAATTGCAATTATCGTACAAAGCAGTAAAAGTGTTGGAAAAAGCAACTCAAACTGCTGATGCCAATTTGAAACTAATCGAAAATTATTTTAAACAAGGAATCCTTCAAAAAACCGATTTATTGTCGGTTCAAGTTCGTGTCAATGAAATCAAAAACCAATTGCAATATGCTAAAAGTAATGTGCAAAATGCTTCGGATTATTTAGCTTTTTTATTGAATGAAGATAACACGAATAAAGTTTACAAACCTATTGAAGATTTAGAAAATACAATAGTGGTTGTAAATGCCAACACCAAACTTTCGAATACCCGAAAAGATATTCAGGCGATGGATAAATCATCTGAGGCTTATGCCAAAATGTTGCAATCGAGCAAAATGAATTTCTTACCCAGATTGAACGCCTTTGGAAGTTATGAAATGTATGATGCTGCATTTTTGGGAACCAAAGCTAACGGTTATTTGGTTGGTGCTCAATTATCATTATCGGTTTTTGATGGGTATAAATCAATTGGAAAAATGGAAAAAGCGAAAGCAGATTTGCAAAAATCCGAAGTCGAAAACCAACAATATAAAGCGAAAAGCCAATTGGAATTGAACAAAACCAATCGCCAGTTGAAAGATGCTGAAAACAAGGTGAATTTAGAAAAATTAGCTTTGGAACAATCGCAAGAAGCCTACAGAATTCGTAGCAACCGATTCACTCAAGGATTAGAAAAAACCACCGAATTATTGCAAGCGGAAACACAAATGTTCCAAAAAGAATTGGAGTTATTGCAAGCGGTTTTCGAATATAATTTTACCCAACAGTATTTACAATATTTAAC
>CAILTC010000415.1 GCA_903837025.1 uncultured Bacteroidota bacterium
AGATCAAACTTGCTACTTCTTCAATTTTCAACGCTTTTGGAAGTCGTAAGTTTGATTTTGGGGGTTTGAATGGAAGTTACGCTACTATTACTACTGCTGATGGTCTAAAATTAGAAAACGTTCCGGTAATTGTTCAACCAGGACAAGCAGTTGGAACTGTAGGTTTGGCTTTGGGTTATGGTAAAAAAGCTTCTCTAAAAGAAGAAATGCAAGTAGGTTTAAATGCTTACCCTTTATATAAAGGTTTCAATAATGTACAATCTGTAACATTAACTAAGGTTGGAAGAGATCATGAGTTCGCTTGTGTTCAAGGTCAAAAAACATTAATGGGAAGAGGGGATATTATTAAAGAAACTACTTTAGAAATATTCAATACGAAAGATGCTGAAGTATGGAATGAACAACCAATGGTTTCATTGGATCATAAAGAAGTAAAATCTACTACTGTAGATTTATGGTCTTCATTTGATCGTTCTGTAGGACATCATTTTAATCTTTCAATTGATTTGAATGCTTGTACAGGTTGTGGATCATGTGTTATTGCCTGTCACGCCGAAAACAACGTTCCTGTTGTTGGTAAATCAGAAGTGAGACGAAGTCGTGATATGCACTGGTTGCGTATTGATAGATACTATTCTTCTGAAACTACTTTTGCAGGGGATAACGAAAGAAAAGAAAATATAGCAGGTTTGTCTAGCTCATTGTCTACATTCAATGAAATGGAACATGCTTCAGATAATCCTCAAGTTTCTTTCCAGCCGGTAATGTGTCAGCATTGTAATCATGCACCTTGTGAAACAGTTTGTCCTGTTGCAGCTACTTCTCACAGTCGCCAAGGTCAAAATCACATGGCTTATAATAGATGTGTTGGTACTCGTTATTGTGCGAACAACTGTCCTTATAAAGTGCGTCGTTTTAACTGGTTCTTATATAATAAAAACAGTGAATTTGATTTCCACATGAATGACGATTTAGGTCGTATGGTGTTGAATCCAGATGTTAGTGTTCGTTCTCGTGGAGTAATGGAAAAATGTTCAATGTGTATTCAAAAAACACAAGCGACTATTTTGAAAGCTAAAAACGAAGGAAGAGAAGTTGTTGATGGAGAATTTCAAACAGCTTGTTCTAGTGCTTGTACTACTGGAGCAATGATTTTTGGAGATGTTAATGATGCTGCTAGTCAAGTTGCCAAATTGGTAGAAGATGAAAGATCGTATCATTTGTTAGAGCACATTGGTACAAAACCGAATGTTGTCTATCACGTTAAAGTTAGAAATACTTAATAAATATAAAATCAATTTAAAGGATTATGTCTCATATATACGACGCTCCCATTAGAAAACCTTTAGTTATAGGTGATAAATCTTATCACGATATAACAGTAGAAGTTGCCGCACCTGTTGAAGGTAAAGCTAACAAGCATTGGTGGATTGTATTTACAATCGCTTTGATAGCCTTCCTTTGGGGAATGGGCTGTATCATTTATACTATTTCTACCGGTATAGGAACTTGGGGATTAAATAAAACAGTAGGTTGGGCTTGGGATATTACTAACTTCGTTTGGTGGGTTGGTATTGGTCATGCAGGAACTTTAATTTCTGCGGTACTATTATTATTCCTTCAGAGATGGAGAATGGGTATCAACCGTTCTGCAGAAGCAATGACTATTTTCTCTGTTATTCAAGCAGGTTTGTTTCCAATTATACACATGGGTCGTCCATGGTTAGCTTTTTGGGTTGTGCCAATTCCGAATCAATTTGGTTCTCTTTGGGTTAACTTCAACTCGCCTTTACTTTGGGATGTATTCGCAATTTCAACTTATTTATCCGTATCATTAGTTTTCTGGTGGACAGGTTTATTACCCGATTTTGCAATGCTTAGAGATAGAGCAATAACTCCTTTCAATAAAAGAATTTATTCTATATTAAGTTTCGGTTGGAGCGGTAGAGCAAAAGATTGGCAACGTTTTGAGGAAGTTTCCTTAGTTCTTGCAGGTTTGGCAACACCATTAGTACTTTCCGTACACACCATTGTATCAATGGATTTTGCAACCTCGGTAATTCCGGGATGGCATACTACCATTTTCCCTCCTTATTTTGTTGCAGGAGCTGTTTTCTCTGGATTTGCGATGGTAAATACTTTGCTTATCATTATGAGAAAAGTATCTAATCTTGAAGCATACATTACAATTCAACATATAGAATTAATGAATATTGTAATTATGATTACAGGTTCTATTGTGGGTGTTGCTTATATTACTGAGCTTTTTATAGCTTGGTATTCAGGAGTAGAATACGAACAATATGCATTCTTGAATAGAGCTACTGGACCTTACTGGTGGGCATATTGGTCGATGATGACTTGTAATGTTTTTTCTCCACAATTTATGTGGTTCAAAAAATTAAGAACAAGTATTATGTTCTCATTCGTAATTTCTATTGTTGTAAATATTGGAATGTGGTTCGAAAGATTTGTAATTATCGTAACTTCGTTACACAGAGATTACCTTCCATCTTCTTGGACAATGTTTTCGCCAACATTTGTAGATATTGGAATTTTCATCGGAACAATAGGTTTCTTCTTTGTATTGTTCTTGTTATATGCTAGAACATTCCCTGTAATTGCACAGGCGGAAGTAAAAACTATATTGAAAGCAACAGGAGATAATTATATAAAAGCAAGAGCAAATAAAGATTCACACCATGAGTAATAAAGTAATATACGCCATTTATAATGACGATGATATATTGATGGATGCCGTAAAGAAAACTCGTGCAGCTCATCATCATATTGAAGAAGTTTTTACTCCTTTCCCTGTTCACGGATTGGATAAAGCAATGGGACTTGCGCCAACAAGATTAGCAATTTGTGCTTTTATTTATGGTTTGTGCGGTTTGTCTTTTGGAACTTGGATGATGGACTATATAATGATTCAGGATTGGCCACAAGACATTGGTGGTAAACCAAGTTTTAGTTATATCGAAAATATGCCTTCTTTTGTGCCAATTATGTTTGAAGAGACGGTATTTTTTGCAGCTCACTTAATGGTTATTACTTTTTATATGAGAAGTAAATTATGGCCATTCAAACAAGCCGAAAATCCAGATGTACGTACTACCGATGACCATTTCTTAATGGAAGTAGCAGTAAACAATAATGAAGAAGAACTAGTTTCTTTTTTTGAGAAAACAGGAGCAGTAGAAGTAAAAGTAATTGAAAAGCATTAATAGTGGATATGAAAAGTATATATAAAATAACACTTTTATTAGGTATTACTATTTTAGTTTCGTCTTGTCATGACACTTCGAAACCAAATTATCAATATATGCCTAATATGTATGAGCCGGTGACTTATGGAACTTATTCTGAATCCACTGCTTTTAAAAATGGTAAAGAAGGACAACTTCCAGTTGAAGGAACTATTAACAGAGGATTTGAAGTTTATGAATATCCTAATACTCCCGAAGCTTTAATTGCTGTCAAAGCTGCTAATTTAAAATCACCTCTGGGTACATTGTCTGATAAAGATATGGAAAAGGCTAAAGGTCTTTTTGAGATTTATTGTGCAATATGTCACGGAGTAGGTGGTAATGGTCAAGGTAAATTGGTTACTCAAGGTAAATTTTTAGGTGTGCCTAATTATAAAGACAGAGTCATTAATGAAGGAAGTATCTTTCATGTTGAAACATATGGTCTTAACTTAATGGGTTCACATGCTAATCAATTGAGTAAACGTGAGCGTTGGATGGTTGCAGCTTATGTGATGGAACTTAAAAATAAATAATTGTAGAACAAACTCATCATAATAGATATGTATACATTTTCAAGTAAATTAAAAACATTTTCACTAATCTTAATGGTCGTTGGGTTATTAGGAATTGGATATGGTTTTTTCTCTGCACCTAAAAATATTCAAGAAGTTGAGGCTATTCTTGCTTCGGATGCACATGGTCATAATGAAGCTTCTGCTGAAGTTCATGCTGTAGCAGGAGAAAATAAGGTTAGTGCAGAAACGGAACACAAAGAACATTTAGAACATGTTTTAAGTCAATTGCAAAATAAACCATGGGCTGCATTATATGTTGCTTGTATTTTCTTTATGTTAATTTCTCTTGGTGTTTTGGCTTTTTATGCCATTCAACAAGTAGCTCAAGCAGGCTGGTCACCGGTTTTGTTTAGAGTAATGCAAGGAATAACTGCTTATTTGCCTGTAGGATCGGTAATATTTTTTATAATATTAGTTCTTTGTGGCTTACATTATAGTAATATATTTATATGGTTACACGAAGGGATAACAAAAGTGGGTTCTGCAAATTATGATAAAGAAATTGCTGCAAAATCGGGGTATTTAAATTTTCCTTTCTGGATTGTCAGAGCTGCAATATTTTTAATTGTATGGAATCTGTATCGTTATTTTTCTAGAAAAAATTGTTTAGAACAAGACGAAGCTACTGATGATAGTTTTTACAAAAAGAATTTCAAAATGACTGCGGGATTTTTAGTATTCTTTATTGTTTCCGAATCAATTATGTCTTGGGATTGGATTATGTCAATTGATCCTCATTGGTCTAGTACCTTGTTCGGATGGTATGTTTTTGCTAGTTTCTTTGTAAGTGGTATCACTACTATTGCTCTAGTTACTTTATACTTGAAATCGAGAGGTTATTTAGAATATGTAAATACAAGTCATATTCATGATTTAGCAAAATTCATGTTTGGTTTCAGTGTATTCTGGACCTATCTATGGTTCTCTCAATTCATGTTGATTTGGTATGCCAATATTCCAGAAGAAATAACGTATTTCGTAATAAGAATACAACAATATAATCTTCCATTTTTTGGAGCAGTAGCGATGAATTTCTTGTTTCCAATATTGATATTGATCAATACAGATTTTAAAAGAATCACTTGGATACTTACAATTGCAAGTACTTTTATCTTGTTCGGACACTATGTCGATTTCTTTAATATGATTATGCCAGGAACAGTTGGAGACAAGTGGTTTATTGGGGTTTCAGAAATTGCATCATTATTTTTCTTCTTAGGGTTGTTTATTTATGTTGTTTTCACTGCCTTGTCAAAAGTGCCTTTGTTACCAAAAAGGAATCCGTTTATTGAAGAAAGTAAACATTATCATTATTAATATTTAAAGTAAAATTAGATGACAAGTTTGTTAGTAATTATAGTTTTAGTTCTGTTGGCTATTGCATTATGGCAGTTGACTAAGATATTCGATTTGACTCAAGTAGGTGAAAATAAAGATAAATCACAAGTAGCTAATGATGGCGATAATAGCACTCAAGGTTATTTAATGTTTGGTTTTTTAGCATTCATTTATATATTCACTATTTATGGATTGTTCCAATGGGGGCATTTAGTGCTGCATACTCCCGCTTCTAAACATGGTAGCGAAGTAGATAGATTAATGAATATTACATGGGTTTTAATTTTTATAGTTCAAGCAGTAACACAAGTTTTATTGCATTATTTTGCTTTTAAATACAGAGGTAAAAAGGAACAAAAAGCATTATTTTTATCTGATAGTACAAAACTAGAATTGATTTGGAGTTCTATTCCAGCAATCGTTTTAACTGTTTTGATCCTTTTTGGACTTTATGCTTGGACAAATATTATGTTTGTTGACAAAAATGAAGATACTATTGTAATTGAATTGTATGCACAACAATTCAAATGGACTGCTAGATATTCTGGAGCTGATAATGTCTTAGGTAAAGCGAATGTTCGTTTAATCGAAGGTGTCAATACCCTTGGTGTTGATTTATCAGATCCAAATGCTCAAGATGATTTTGTGGTTACTGAATTGCATATCCCAAAAGGTAAAAAAATACATTTTAAATTTCGTTCACAAGACGTTTTACACTCAGCTTATTTTCCATATTTTAGAGCACAAATGAATTGTGTTCCAGGAATGGTTACTGAATTTGCTTTCGAGCCAATTTACACTACTGCCGAATACAGAGAGTTGCCATATATGGTTGAAAAAGTAGCTAATATCAATGCTATTAGAGCTAAAAAAAGTATCGATCTTGTAGCTAAAGGAGAAACTGCTCTTGATCCTTATACTTTTGATTATTTATTGCTTTGCAATAAAATATGTGGTACTTCTCATTACAACATGCAAATGAAAATTGTTGTTGATACTCCTGAAGAATACAAAAAATGGTTAGCTGGAAAAACCACTGTTGTACAAGAGGTAAAAGTTGCAAATGCACCAAAACCAGTTGAAGGAGCCGTAGGTAAAGATTCTACAAAAGCAAAAGATACTGCAGCTATTGCTAAAATTGCAATGAAATAATTTATTAAGAAAAATTTAAAGTAAACAGATATGTCAGCAGAAGTTCACGAACACATAGGCGAACACGAACACCACCATAAAGAGACTTTCATTACTAAATATATTTTTAGTATTGACCACAAAATGATTTCTAAACAATACTTGATTACAGGTATTATTATGGGAGTTGTAGGAGTGATGATGTCCATGCTTTTTAGAATGCAATTGGCTTGGCCAGAACAATCTTTCAAGATATTCAATGTATTATTAGGCGATAAATTTGCTCCTAATGGAGTAATGGCAAATGATATCTATTTGGCTTTAGTAACTATTCACGGAACCATAATGGTATTCTTTGTCTTAACGGCAGGATTGAGTGGTACTTTTAGTAATTTACTAATACCCCTTCAGATTGGTGCCAGAGATATGGCTTCTGGATTTATGAATATGATTTCGTACTGGTTGTTCTTTTTATCAGCGGTTATCATGCTAAGTTCTTTATTTGTTGAAGCAGGACCTGCAAATTCTGGTTGGACAATTTATCCGCCATTAAGTGCTTTGCCACAAGCAATTCCAGGTTCGGGTATGGGAATGACTTTATGGTTAGTTTCTATGGCTATATTCATTGCTTCGTCTTTGATGGGTTCATTAAATTATATTGTAACAGTAATCAATTTAAGAACTAAAGGAATGTCTATGACTAGACTTCCACTAACGGTATGGACCTTTTTTGTAACTGCAATTATTGGTGTTATTTCTTTTCCTGTATTATTATCTGCGGCTTTATTGTTGATTTTTGATAGAAGTTTTGGTACTTCTTTCTTCTTGTCAGATATTTATATTGCTGGAGAAGTATTACATTATCAAGGTGGTTCACCTGTTTTATTCGAACACTTATTCTGGTTCTTAGGACACCCAGAAGTTTATATCGTTATTTTGCCTGCAATGGGAATTGTTTCTGAAGTTATGGCTACTAATTCTCGTAAACCTATTTTTGGTTATAGAGCGATGATTATGTCAGTTCTTGCAATTGCATTTTTATCAACGATTGTTTGGGGACACCACATGTTTGTTTCTGGTATGAATCCATTTTTAGGTTCTGTATTTACTTTTACTACATTGCTTATTGCAATACCTTCTGCAGTAAAAGCGTTCAACTGGATTACTACTTTATGGAAAGGTAACTTACAATTTAATCCTGCAATGTTGTTTTCTATAGGAATGGTTTCTACTTTCATTACTGGAGGATTAACAGGGATTATTTTAGGAGATAGTACACTAGATATTAATGTTCACGATACTTATTTTGTTATAGCTCACTTTCACTTGGTAATGGGTATTTCTGCTCTTTACGGAATGTTTGCAGGGGTTTATCACTGGTATCCGAAATTGTTTGGAAGAATGCTTAACAAAAACCTTGGTTATGTTCACTTTTGGGTGAGTGCGGTTTGTGCTTATGGTGTTTTCTTTCCGATGCACTTCATTGGATTAGCTGGTTTACCAAGACGTTATTATACCAACACTAACTTTCCATTATTTGATGATTTGCAAAATGTAAACGTACTGATTACTGTTTTTGCTTTAATCGGTGGAATCTTTCAATTGGTATTTTTATACAATTTCTTTACTAGTATGTTCTACGGTAAGAAAGCAGTACAAAATCCATGGAGATCGAATACATTAGAGTGGACTACTCCAGTAGAACATATTCACGGAAACTGGCCAGGAGAAATTCCTGAAGTACACCGTTGGCCATACGATTATAGCAATCCTGGTCACGATGAGGATTTCGTTCCTCAAAACGTGCCAATGAAAGAAGGCGAAGAAGTCCTTCATCATTAATTGCTTTTTAAACATACTTAAATGCCTTTCCTTTCGAAAGGCATTTTTATTTGTTCCTAACTTTGTTATATTTGTAATATGAATGAAAACTTAGACCCAACCACTAACGGATACAATCCGGAAGAACTTGATATCGAAAAAAAATTGAGACCGCTCTCTTTTGACGATTTTGCGGGTCAAGATCAGATATTAGAAAACTTGAAAGTTTTTGTTCAAGCCGCGAATCAAAGAAATGAAGCGTTGGACCACACCCTTTTCCATGGTCCTCCAGGATTGGGAAAAACTACTTTGGCGAATATTTTGGCTAATGAGCTTCAAGTTGGAATCAAAATTACTTCTGGTCCGGTTTTGGATAAACCAGGAGATTTGGCTGGTTTATTAACAAACCTTGAAGAAAGAGATGTTTTGTTTATCGATGAAATTCATCGGTTAAGTCCTATTGTCGAAGAATATTTATATTCGGCGATGGAGGATTTTAAAATTGATATTATGATTGAATCAGGCCCCAATGCCAGAACAGTTCAAATTAATTTGAATCCGTTTACCTTAATTGGTGCTACAACACGCTCTGGTTTATTGACAGCTCCCATGCGCGCTCGTTTCGGAATATCATCTCGACTACAGTATTATACGACTGAGCTATTGACAACCATTCTCGAGCGAAGTGCTATGATTTTTAATATGCCTATTTCTATAGAAGCGGCCATTGAAATTGCTGGTAGGAGTAGAGGAACTCCTCGTATTGCTAATGCTTTGCTACGTCGAGTTCGTGATTTTGCACAAATAAAAGGTAACGGAACAATCGATATTGAAATTGCGCGCTATGCACTAAAAGCATTAAATGTTGATGCGCATGGTTTAGATGAAATGGATAATAAAATACTGAATACCATCATCGATAAATTTAAAGGTGGACCAGTTGGTTTATCTACTTTGGCGACAGCCGTATCAGAAAGCAGCGAAACTATTGAGGAAGTTTACGAGCCATTTCTTATTCAGGAAGGTTTCATTATGCGAACACCTCGCGGTCGTGAAGTCACCGAAAAAGCATACAAGCATTTGGGTAAAGTGAAGACGAATATTCAAGGCGGACTTTTTTAATTTTTGGAGCTATTTCCTGCTGTCGGTTATATCTTTCCTTGCCTAAAGAAGGCAAGAAAAGGATGCCACTTCCATCAGGGCTATAAATCAGAATTAATCTTAATTCTCTAATTATCGATACTAAGTCAAAATATACTCAATTTATAAAATCCGAAGCCAAGCGCCTCGGGTTTTTGTCTTGTGGTATATCCAAAGCAGGTTTTCTTGAACAAGAAGCACCCCGTTTAGAACATTGGTTGAAAAATCAAATGAATGGTCAAATGACCTATATGGAAAATAATTTTGACAAAAGATTAGATCCAACTTTGCTTGTTGATGGTGCCAAAAGTATTGTTTCTCTTTTATTGAATTATTATCCTTCTGAATTCCAAAATCAGGATTCCTTTAAAATTTCTAAATATGCTTACGGGCAAGATTATCATTTTGTCATTAAAGAGAAATTGAACGAATTGTTAGCTTCTATTCAATCAACAATTGGGGAAGTTTCAGGACGTGCCTTTGTCGATTCCGCTCCAGTTCTTGACAAAGCTTGGGCTGCTAAAAGTGGTTTGGGCTGGATTGGTAAAAATAGTAATTTAATTACCAAAAAAACGGGTTCTTTTTATTTTATTGCCGAATTAATTATCGACTTAGATTTAGAATATGATAATGCTACGACTGATCATTGCGGAACCTGTACCGCTTGTATTGATGCTTGTCCTACCGAAGCAATTGTTGCGCCGCATGTAGTAGACGGAAGTAAATGTATTTCCTATTTTACTATCGAACTTAAGGAAAGTATTCCCCAAGAAATGAAAGGAAAGTTTAATGATTGGGCTTTTGGCTGTGATGTCTGTCAAGATGTTTGTCCTTGGAATAAGTTTTCAAAGAAACATCAGGAACCTCTCTTTAATCCTAATCCAAAATTGCTTTCTATGTCTAAAAAAGATTGGAAAGAAATCACCGAAGAAACTTTTAAATCCGTTTTTAAAAATTCTCCTTTAAAAAGAACCAAGTTTGATGGTCTAAAAAGGAACATTGATTTTTTAGATTAACAAAAATCAGAATGGGCTTTGTATTCCGTTATCATCAGCGACTTTGAATTTTGTAAATCTTATTCAGTTGCTATAGAATAATAGCTTTTTTACACTCAATAATTCAATTTTTTTTATCTTTTCTTTTTGATTTAGTTCCTACTCAAGGTTTTTCATCACTATATATTTTCCCTATTTAACATTTTTTTTCCAAATTCTGGACAAATAAACTTTCCGTAATTTTTCAAATCGCTTAAAATAAGTTATTTACATTTTAGGCACAATTTTGGGTTCTTCGTTTTCAAGATTTTATTAATTGGCCATTTTTATCTTAATGATTTTTTAAAGTTTCTTATAACTAACAAGAACTCATAGATAGAATTGCTAAAATAAATCTACTATTTTTTATAATGATTATAGTTATTTTTTGTGGACATAATTCTACAGAATTGCAATATAACCACCTACAGCTAATTAACATTTAAAGTTTCAACTTTGCGTATTAACAATTTATTAACTTAAATAATGATTTTTTTGGCTGTTTAAAGCTTGTTTTTTATTCCAAATTGGATCAAGGAATAATATAGAAAATGTATCTATTAACAGATTATTAAATTAAAACATGAAATGCATTACATAAAAATCAAGAACCATAAACAAAAAGTAACCTAATAATAAAACTATGAATCAAAATTACGCTACAAGAAAATTTCGAATTTCAAGTTTTCCTTTTCTTTCTGACTGTTTCTGTTTAAAATCTTTTATTCAATTTTTTTGTTAATTATAAATGCTACATTTTTTAGTTTTTTCGAACAAGCTTTAGTAACCTCAAACAATTACCAATTCATACTATTTATAAAATGAAAAATTTAAAAATTACTTTTTTTGCACTTTGCATAACCATTTTGTCCTTCGCTCAAGTGGGCATTGGAACAACTACTCCCGTAGCAGGTTCTATCTTAGAATTAAAAGCAGTAGATAAAGCCTTGCTTTTAACGCGTGTTGCCACTACAGCAGCAGTAACCACTCCTGTAAATGGGATGATGGTATATGATATTTCTTCTAATTGTATTAAAGGCTACCAAAATGGAGCTTGGACAGGTTGTTTAAGTGCTTGTAGTTCTGCTGGAAGTACTCCCACCTTTGGTGGCGATCGCGCACCTTGTAGTGGTTTAGCAGATGTTAGAGATTTTAGTTTCTCTAATAATTCTATGCGAGGCTATGGTTATCCTATGTTTATTTCTGGTGACGGTTTTATATTTGGTGGTTGGACTCAAGATTCGTATGGAATGACAGGACTTGGTGCTACTTATGTAGGAGATGTGTCAACTACATATAACATTTCTTCAAATGATATGTATTCCGCTTACCCAGCAGCAAACATTCTTCATTATCTCCCTAATGCAAGATGGAAAAGAATTATGGGGACCAATAGCGCAGGTTCGGTTATGTTTGGTATTACTGAAGATGGAAAGATGTATTCATGGGGTGCTACGATAGGTTCAGCTAACTGGCCTATTTCTGGGACATTAATTACATCCACTAACAGAACACAGGCAGAAACACCAAGAGAATTTGTAAATCCTGATGGGAATCAGTGGAAAGAATTTTATTGCTCTAGCGAATATGTATTTGCAGTAGACCATACTGGTAAATGGTGGTCTTGGGGTGGAAGAACCAGTGTAGTTTATAATGCTATAAGTTTTGCACATTCTCCTACTGCCACAGCCTCCTATTATCTAACTCCAAAAGCAGCGGCAGCACTTGTTCCTGCTCCAAAATATGACCCTAATAGGGAAGAAACATTTGTAGCCGTACAAGGTAATAGTGCGGTAAGTTTTGTATATATAGCCACAGACGATAATGTATATACGTACGGGGAAAATGTAGGTATTTTTGGTGGTCCATTAGTAACTACACCACAACGAATAACACTTCCAGCAGGTGTAAAAGCTGTGAAAATTCTACCATTTAGAATGTCTAATTTTTTGATTTTGGGTGATAATGGTAATATATATAGGGTAGGGAATGGAGAGTCATATATCCCTGCTACTAGTTTTACAGCAGTATTATTGAATACAAATTCATACACTTTTAAAGACTTTATTATAGGTTATGACGGATATGCAGTACACGGGGTGCCTCTAAACGGAGGCGATATGATAAAATTAGGTTATAACTGGTCTGGCGGTGTTGGTTTTACGGGGCCTACCGCAAAAACTATTGTTGGTACTTCCCGTTTTAATATTGTGAAATTATGGAGCGATGACCAGGAGAATATTTTATTAAAAGATGGTAACACAGGTAACCTGTACGTATATAATATGTTTCAACTTACTGGAAGTTCATGGGTTCAAAAAGCTATTGGATTTTCGATTAATGGAACAACTAACGCTGACCCTAATGCTGTAAATTTAAAAACCTTTGGTCCTTTTAAATTAATTAATTGTCAAAATTAATAGGGTTTATTATTTAATCTATTAACAAACAAATGGAAAAGATTTCAAGTCGAAAAAATAAAATCTGTAAAAAAAATGTTCGTAAAACGAATAAATAGGTATTAAAAAAAAGATTCCTTTTTCTATAATTAGAGCAAAATAAATTATTTACAACAATGAAAAAATTAATACTATTCCTTGCATTTTTTGTAAAATTAACAGCCTTCGCACAAGTAGGTATAGGGACTATAGCTCCTGTAGCAGGTTCTCTTTTAGAGTTAAAAGCAACTGACAAGGCACTAATACTGACAAGAGTTGCAGGATCGGAAGCAATTACAGTACCAGCTGATGGTATGATTGTTTATGATTCGTCCTTAAATTGTTTTCGTAGCCGTGAAAATGGTGTCTGGACTCCTTGTTGGAATTGTTGCGCAACACCAAGTACCACAGCAGGCACGATAACGGCCTTAAATTGTGTTGGAGTTGTAAATACAGGTACTCTCACCCATTCAGTTGCTGCAATTGCCGTGAGTTCGGATTTTTCTTATACGGCAGGTAACGGAGGAACTTTTACAGGTCAAAAAATTTCTTCGACAGGAGTTACAGGATTAACAGCAACATTAGTAGCAGGAAATCTTGCCACGGGAACAGGAACTTTAACCTACGTGATTTCAGGAACTCCCGCGAGTGCAGGAACAGCAAGTTTTACATTAAGTATAGCAGGGCAGAGTTGTACTTTATCCTTAACGGTTCTATAACCAACTCTAAGTAAAAATTATAAAGAAGTTACACTATTATACAAAGGTGAATTTATCGATTAAAATCTGACACTAAAAAAACAAAAAATGAAAATATTTGACCCTAAAAGGATTATCGGGTTTGTTATACTTATATTATTCGCATTTAGCAGTAATTTATATAGCCAATCTTCCAGTTTCGGAAATACCAATATCTTCAATGGTGGAGAATTGGGTATCATTAACCTTCAACATAATTTTTTAAACGGTGGTTCAGGAATTCAACCTGGTATTATAGGTACCGATAGAACTGTTATTCCTGGTTATTTGAGTTTTTTAGGAACCGCAAGCTGGACAGCCGCATCCGATGCTGCTTTTGTTGACGGATATGTCAAAACCTATATGACAACTGCCTTTACATTCCCAATAGGGGATAATGGTAAATACAGACCTGCAGCAGTATCTACTGCTTCTTTAGCAAATCCTGCTAATGCTGCTTATTATGGTGTGAGTGGTTCAACTGCAATCACTTCTAGACTTAGAGGAGGTAATGAGCCCGTTTTGCCTAGCTCCGGTCCTTATGATACAACTCTTAAAGGATCTGGCGTTGGAATAGTTGATAATGTTGAATATTGGGATATTAACGGGGCAACCTCAGCGAAAATTACTTTAACTTGGGATGCAACGAGTGTTATTACTTCTTTGAGTTCAGTTTCTATTTTAGGATGGAATGGTACCAAATGGGTAGTTATATCCTCTACTGTAGATACAACCTCCCTTTTAGCAGGGACAAGTAATTTAACTTCAGGTTCTATTACAACCAATTCAGCGATAGTTCCCGACACATATGAGGTATATACATTGGGAACAACTTGTAGCGCAGGAACTTCTGCTCCGACAGTAAGTAGTACTTCTGTTAGTAATAGCTGTCCTACTATTACAGTGAACTTAAATACTTTAGTAATTAGTAGTACTCCAGTAGGGGCCTCCTTAGTATGGTTTACGAATAACTCAAACACAGGTCCTGCCTACACAACAGCTACCACTGCTGTAGCAGGCACTTATTATGCTTTTTATTATGACGGTGTTAATGATTGTTATAGTCCAGCTGGATCTGCGGTTTCGGTTACAATAAATGTACCCCCAAGCATACCAACGGTAGCCACTACCACTCAACCCACTTGTTCAGTTACAACAGGTACAATAGTTTTTACAACACAGTCTGGAGTAGAATACAGTATAGACAATGGAGTTAGCTATCAGCCAAGTCCTACTTTCGCAGGATTAGCTCCCAATACTTATACTTTAAAAGTAAGAAGCACGATCGATACTACTTGTAGTATAGTTGCAGCCAATACAGTAACAATTAATGCAGCATTAATAAAACACACACCAAGCTTAACAGTTTCAAGTGCAGTATGCAATGGTACTACTTATAATGTAAGCTTCAACAGTAATGGAGTTGTAACTGCATCAACAGGAACAGTAACAGGAACTACTATAACAGGAATTGCAGTAGGAACAGATGTAATTGTAATCTCTACCGCTGTAAATGGATGTGCAAGCACCCAAACCACAGTAGTCTCACCAACAAATTGTGTAACACCACCAATTGGATGCACTACCCCAATGATCAGTACTGGTAGTGGAGTTTGTTCAGGAACTGGTACCTATAGTGTATCGGTAACGGCAAGTTCAGGAGCTACAATTAGTGCAAGTACAGGAACCGTTTCAGGCAATTCAGTAACCGGAATTGCTCTAGGAACAGTAGTAACCATTACCGCTTCCAATGGAACATGTACGAGTTCAGTAAAAGTATCTAGTCCAACAGATTGTATTACAGCATGTGCAGGAACAGCAGTTAGTTATAGTGTTGGAGGATGTTTAGGAACCACCTATAATGTTTCAATAAGTAATCCAAATGGAGCAACGATAAGTGCGTCAGTAGGAACGGTAACAGCAACTGCAATAATAAATATTCCAGTAGGAACCGATATAACCTTAACAGCAACAGCAGTAGGATGTAGTTCTGAGATGGTTATTTTAAGTTCACCTGCAAGCTGTATTATTGATGCTATAGATGATACTCTTATATCGGTAAATGGAATAACACCAAGTGTAATTTTGAACGATACTTTAAAAGGTATCCTTCCAATCATTGGGACAGCTATTGGGAATGTTAAATTGACCTCAACAGCAACTGCTGAATTAAGTATAGATATAACAACAGGAGTAATAATAGTAACTCCAAATACACCAGTAGGTAGTTATAGTGTTTCTTATACAATTTGTGAAATCAATAATCCAGCAAATTGTGATACTGCTACTGCTAAAGTTACAGTAACAGCACCAGATTTTTTACCTAGCATAATTATAGATGATGTTGTCTTTTTAACGAGTGGTGAAACAAGGGATTTTATAGTGAATATTTCTGAATTTGGATTCGGATCATCTATTGGGCAAGTAGTCTTCGTGATTCCTAAACTGTCAGCATTTACAATCACTAATAACCCTATTGCAACTTCGTCAAATGTTGCTGGTGGAACAACAATTAATAACAATGATTGGATAATTACAGAAAATTCCACATTCATAATAGCAACTTTAAAACCAATTACTTTAATTAATAATAGTTCGTTTTCTAAAATTGGATTTTCAATTTCACGAAAAATAAATATTCCAAGTCAGACATTGCAAAACCTTACAATCACTATAAAAAATGGGACAGGTTTAGATAATGTAAATACTAACAACACATATAACGTTTTACTTAAAGCCGAATAACATGAATTTATTTATAAATACTCCAGAAAAAACATCAACAAAAAACAAAAAGGCTATGAATACAATTTACAAATTATTATTGGGTTTTAGTGTTTTTATGATTTCGTCATTAGGATATTCTCAAAACAATGCGGATCCAGGTATAGGAATATTAATGATGCCAGCCAGTATAGCTCAGGGGGATACAGGTACTCTTAGTGCAACTGTTGGGAATTATGGGAATATGACTATTATTGCCAACTCAATAAAAGTCACTATATCAGTTGGAACTAATGCTGAAATTCTTGGAATAGCTTCGTCAAGTGATTCCCGCTGGACACAGTCTTCTTTGACTACAGGCTCTGCAAATTCTATAATATTAACAAATGCTTCAGGAAGTTTTACTTCATTTGATGTTGGAGATATATTACTTAATGTAAGAGGAAATGTTGTAAGTGGTGCTAATTTGATTTTTGGGAAAATAGAATATATTGCTAGTAGTTCTCAAGGTGATGCGAGTATTGGAAATAATAATTCACAGACAAGTTTGATTGTAACGATTCCTTTAATTGATGCAATAGCCGATACATTTACCGCAGTAAATGGAACAGCGCAAAGTGTAATCACAAACGACACTTTAAATGGTATTCTACCAATCCTTGGAACAGCTGCAGGCGATGTTAAATTAACCTCAACTTCAACTACTGAATTGAGCATAAATACAACAACAGGAGTAATAACAGTAACTCCAAATACACCAGCAGGTACGTATAGTATTTCATATACAATTTGTGAAATTAACAACCCAACAAATTGTGATACTGCAACAGCATCGGTAACGGTCACTGCTCCAGCAATAATAGCTGTAGCGGATACGCCAAGCGTATTACCTGGTGCTAAAACTCCAAGCGTAATTACCAACGATACGGTGAACGGATCCACAGGATTAACAATTGGAACAACCCCTGGAAATGTAACATTAACATCAACTCCAAACGGTCCATTAACGATGAACGCTGATGGAACTATTTCTGTTGCGGCGAACACGCCAACAGGAACATATCCAATTAGTTATACAATTTGTGAGGTGAACAATCCAACAAACTGTAGTACGGTAACAACAACAGTAACAGTAACAGCGCCAGCAATTTTAGCTGTAGCGGATACACCAAGCGTATTACCTGGTGCTAAAACTCCAAGCGTAATTATTAACGATATGGTAAATGGATTCACAGGATTAACAATTGGAACAGCCCCAGGAAATATAACATTAACATCAACTCCAGCTCTAAATAGTCCATTAACGATGAACTCTGACGGAACGATATCTGTTGCAGCTAACACGCCAGCAAGCACTTATCCAATTAGTTATGCCATTTGTGAGGTGAACAATCCAACAAACTGTAGTACGGTAACAACAACAGTAACAGTTACTGCACCCGCAATAGTAGCTGTAGTGGATACGCCAAGCGTATTGCCTGGTGCTAAAACAACAAGCGTAATTATTAACGATACGGTAAACGGATTTACAGGATTAACAATTGGAACAGCCCCTGGAAATATAACATTAACATCGACTCCAAACGGTCCTTTAACGATGAACGCTGACGGAACGATCTCGGTAACGGTAAACACACCAGCAGGAACTTATCCAATTAGTTATACCATTTGCGAGGTAAACAATCCAACAAACTGTAGCGCGGTAACCACAACAGTAACAGTAACTTCTCCAGTAATTGATGCAATAGCTGATACACTTACCGCAGTAAATGGAACAGCACCAAGTGTAATTACAAACGATTCTTTAAATGGTATTTTACCAATAATTGGAATAGCTGCAGGCGATGTTAAATTAACCTCAACCGCAACTACTGAATTAAGCATAAACACAACAACAGGAGTAATAACAATAACTCCAAATACACCAGTTGGTACCTACAGCATTTCGTATACGATTTGTGAGATCAATAATCCAACAAATTGTGATACGGCAACGGTATCGGTAACAGTCCCTGCACCAGATTTTTCGCCAACAATAGATATTGATGACGTTGTTTTTTCTGCAGTTGGAGTGTCAAAGGATTTTATAGTAAATATTTCTGAATTAGGATTTGGATCATCAATTGGTCAAGTAGCTTTTGTGATTCCTAAACTTTCAGCATTTGTTATTACATATAGTCCTTCGGCAACATCTTCTAATGTTTCTGGTGGTACAGATATTAATAACAGTGATTGGATAATTTCAGAAAATTCTTTATTCATAAAAGCAACTTTGAAGACATCTGTCTTAATTAATAAAGGTTCATTTTCAAGTGTTGGATTCACAATTTCTAGAAAAATAAATATTCCAAGTCAGACTTGGCAGAATATTACTCCAACAATTGTAAACGGATCAGGTTCAGATGGTGTTAATTCGAATAACACGTATAATGTTTTAGTAAAGGCTCAATAATATGAACTTATTTATAAATTTCTCTGAAAGTAGGTCAACGAAAATTAATATAACTATGAATACAATATATAAATTATTATTGGTTTTTACTGTTTTTATATTTTCATCAATTAGCTATTCGCAAAATGCAAATCCAAGTATAGTAATGCTTATGAATCCTGCAACTGTTATTCTAGGAGGTGAAGGCACTTTACATGCAACTGTTGGTAATAATGGTAATAACACTATTGTGGCTAACTCATTACGAGTTACAATATCTGTCGGATCCGATGCTGAAATTATTGGAATAGCCTCAGGAAGTGATTCGCGTTGGACTCAATTAACTTTAACCACGGGCTCCGGAAATACCATTAGATTGAAAAATACAGCGGGAGGATTTACCTCATCTGATCTTGGTGAGATATTACTTACGGTTAGAGGAATTACTCAAAGTGGTCCGGATTTTATTTTAGGAAATATTGTATACATAACAGCATCAAATCTTTTATTATGTGGGGTGTGTCCTCCTATACCATTAAATATTACTCAGGGTAATACAAGTGTTGAAAATGATAACTCAATGGTAAGTCTAGCAGTAACTGTAGCAGTTCCAGCAATAATAGCTGTAACTGACACGCCTAGCGTATTACCAGGAACTAAAACACCAAGCGTAATCATTAATGATACGGTAAATGGATCCACAGGATTAACAATCGGAACCGCACCTGGAGATATTACATTAACATCAACACCAAATGGTCCATTAACGGTGAACCCTGACGGAACGATCTCGGTAACGTCAAACACACCAGCAGGAACGTATCCAATTAGTTATACTATTTGCGAGGTGAATAATCCAACAAATTGTGATACTGCAACAGCATCGGTAACGGTCACTGCTCCAGCAATAGTAGCTGTAGCGGATACGCCAAGCGTATTACCTGGTGCTAAAACTCCAAGCGTAATTACCAACGATACGGTGAACGGATCCACAGGATTAACAATTGGAACAACCCCTGGAAATGTAACAT
>CAILTC010000416.1 GCA_903837025.1 uncultured Bacteroidota bacterium
GTAAAAACCCCTTTTTGCAACATTTTTTCTTGTGAAGATTTGGTCATAATCAATTTGTTTTAATGTAATTCTATGGGGCAAAGTTAATCAATTATTATTTGCCTTGCATATTTCTTTGGTTTCTGATTATCTTTGTGTGATGGAAAAACCATTTCGACCTAATCCCAAATCCTTCAAAAATACTTTTTGTGTTTTTCAGGAAGAAAATAGTACTGCCATTGAAAAATTACCTGTACAATACCAGAGCAAGTCGGGGAGTAGTTATTATTATACCAAAAATGGAATGTATCGATTGTCAAATCACTGGGGGAGACTAGCCAATAGTAAGTGGCGCTTAGAGCCTTTAGAACCAGAAACGGAGTCAAAGACGAAACTTGGATTTGCTTCTTGGGAACATTTTTATCCGGATAATGCCGAGGAAGAATTGTATTATATTGAAGCTAAATATGAAAAGAATACGGTCAATTATCAGCATCGGAATAACCCCAATTATGATAAAAAAGCAATTTTAAGAACGAGTTTTGAAACTACAAAAAGGATTAAACAAATTCGGAATTTACTAAATTTAACTTCTTGGGCAAAACATTTTGATTACGAAGATTTAGACGTTTTGCGTCAACAGCTAATAAATAAATTAATATACACCAATAAAACATTGGACGAAATAAAAAGAGAAATATAATGGGAAGAAATAACGATAGAAACATCAAAAAACACAACGATAAGTTGCACAAAGAACAAGATAAAGTAAAAGCAGCTAAAGTTTTGCGAAAAGAAAAGTTGAAGTTAATTGTGAAAAAATTCAATGAGAATAAGACTTCTGGAGATTCTTAATTTATAGATATGGAAAATGATAAATTTAGTGCTTTAAAAAAAGAAGTACAAGAAATAATAGATTTGATTGTAATCAAACAAAACAAGGAAGCCAATAATAAACTGGTTGAAGTGAGTGAAATGCTTGACGAATTACTTGATTTTTCGGACGATGATGAAGATTTGATGGAAATTAGTCGTTACCAAGTTTTATTGAACCAGTTGCATCAAAAAATAAATACTCCATTAGAAAATATTTCGGATGACGAAGATCGGTTTTAGATTAGTCTAGATTTTTTTTAAATCATAGCATTTCTAAAACCAAAATAGTACAGAAAAAGCTTTTAACTTAAAATTAATATATGTTAGGCTTTAGTTCTTTTTAAAAAAATGTACTTTTAAAGTCTATGGAAAATAACTTTAAAAAAGGATTTTATTTCAAAACCTACGAAGCGCCATTTCAGTCTCCGTTTGAGAAACTCTTTGGGATTTTCAAGGAATTAATCACCCATACTTCGGGTGATTTTGACGAAGCGATTGATTGGTTACGCGAATTAGACAAAGAATATAAACTAACCGATGAACACTATACTATCGATGATTTTATCGAAGATTTAAAGAAAAAAGGATACATTCGAGACGAAATTAAAGACGATGGAACATCTGGAATTGGAATTACTTCAAAAACTGAAAGAGCCATTCGTCAACAAGCTTTAGACACCATTTTCGGAAATTTAAAGCGCAGCGGAACCGGAAATCACAAAACAAAACAAGCCGGAAATGGGGATGAACATACAGGTGAATTTCGCGAATTTCATTTTGGAGATGGTCTAGAACGTATTTCTCTGACCGAAAGTTTGCGTAATGCCCAAATCAATAATGGGGTCGAAGATTTTATGCTCACCGAAAATGATTTGGTGGTCGAAGAAACCCAACATAAATCGCAAATGAGTACGGTTTTAATGATCGATATCAGCCATAGCATGATTTTATATGGTGAAGATCGAATCACGCCAGCCAAGAAAGTAGCCATGGCTTTGGCCGAATTAATCACTACGCGGTATCCAAAAGACACCTTAGATATTATCGTTTTTGGTAACGATGCCTGGACGATTGAAATTCGGGATTTGCCTTATTTAAAAGTAGGACCTTTCCATACCAATACCGTTGCAGGGTTACAATTAGCAATGGATTTATTGCGAAGAAAAAGAAATACCAACAAGCAAATTTTCATGATTACCGATGGCAAACCGAGTTGCGTTCGCGAGAAAGACGGTTCTTATTATATGAACAGCAATGGTCTTGATGAATATATTGTTGACAAATGCTATAATGAAGCGCAACAAGCCCGAAAACTGCATATTCCGATAACGACTTTTATGATTGCCAAAGATCCGTATTTACAAAAATTTGTAAATCGTTTTACCGAAGCCAATCAAGGAAAAGCTTTTTATACCGGATTAAAAGGACTGGGCGAAATGATTTTCGAGGATTATGAAACAAACCGTAAAAAAAGGATAAAATAATTTTTGGGCGTTTCCCTTCGGGTCGGGCTATTCGTTTCAATCTTTTTTTCGGCGAAAAGCCTCAAAAAAGGATTTTCACTGCTATCCCTAACGCACCTTGCAATAAACAATAACAATTTCAATAAAAATTTCAAAAAAAAAAATAATAATGAATACCATAAACACATTAGGCGAATTAAAAAAATCAGGATACTTGAGCAAAAGCATCAAAGACGAATTGCGCCATAATTTACGAGAGAAAATCAAGTCGGGACAACCCACATTCCAAGGCGTTCATGGTTTCGAAAACACGGTAATTCCAGAACTAGAACGTGCTATTTTATCCCGTCATAACATCAATTTGTTGGGGCTTCGTGGTCAAGCCAAAACAAGATTGGCGCGCAAAATGATTGAATTATTAGATGAATATA
>CAILTC010000417.1 GCA_903837025.1 uncultured Bacteroidota bacterium
AGCAATATCATGAAGTCTATTTTCTAAATATTTAATGTGTGCTTTATTTAGATTATCATCTTTAGAAATAAATACAATCGCTTCATTCCAAAATTCTTTACCGCTTAAATGTTGTTTCAATCTATTTAAAACTGATTCTGCTTCTCCAATATAAACTAAATCATTTCCGTCTTCATCTTTACCAAAAAGCAAATAGATACCTGTATTAACCAAATCATCTCTATCCGAACATTCCTTAATTTTTATCCTAGGAATTTTATAAGCCTTCCCTGTCCAATTCGAAAGTTCACAACTCATGCGCCCATTTGAATCACCATCAATCAAAAATATTTTTATCGTCTTTCCGTGAGCCATTTGGTCAATTTTAAAATTAAGGTATTACATTAAATCTGCAATCTAAAATCGTTAATCATCAATCAAAATTCTTATGATAACGCCTGTTCCAAATCAGCGATTACATCATTAACAGTTTCTAAACCTACGGAAACTCTTACCAAACCATCGGTAATACTTACTGCCAAACGTTCTTCAACAGACAATTTACTATGTGTTGTAGAGGCTGGATGCGTAACAATCGTTCTAGTATCTCCTAAATTAGGTGATAACGAACATAATTTTATTTTATCTAAGAAAGCTCTTCCTGCTTCAAGACCGCCTTTGATTTCGAAAGCAACAATATTTCCACCTAATTTCATTTGCTTTTGGGCAATTGCATATTGTGGATGCGATTTCAAGAACGGATATTTTACTTTATTTACGTTTGGATGTTGTTCTAAAAACTCGGCTACTTTCATTGCATTTTCGCAATGTCTGTCTAAACGAATGGCCAAAGTTTCTAAACTTTTCGACAATATCCAAGCATTAAACGGTGATAAAGAAGGTCCTGTCAATCGTGAAAATAAATAGATTTTTTGAATCAATTCGGCATCTCCAACAGTTATTCCGCCAAGAACTCTACCTTGACCGTCTATTAATTTTGTAGCTGAATGGACTACCAAATGCGCTCCCCATTTTAAAGGTTGCTGCAAATAAGGCGTTGCAAAGCAGTTGTCGATAATCAAAATCAGATTGTGTTTTTTGGCAATAGCCCCAAGCAATTCCAAATCAATAATATCTATTGCTGGATTCGTAGGCGATTCGGCAAAAAGAATTTTGGTATTGGGTTGAATGCAACTTTCAATAGTTTCAGGTTTGTTAATATCAAAATAAGTGGTTTCAATCCCCCATTTTGGAAAATAATTAACAAACAAAGAGTGCGTTGCGCCAAATACACTTCCAGCCGACACAATGTGATCGCCTGTATTTAACAAAGCCGCCAAAGTAGAATACACCGCAGCCATTCCGGAGGCAAATGCAAAACCGGACTCGGCACCTTCCATTTGACAAACTTTTTCGATAAACTCATTCGTATTCGGATTGCTGTAACGGGAATAAATATTTCTATCTTTCTCTTCGGCAAAAGAGGCACGCATATCTTCGGCATCTTCAAATACAAAGCTAGATGTTAAAAACAAAGGCACTGAATGTTCTAAATATTGTGTGCGCTCTAATTGATTGCGTATGGCTTGAGTTTCAAAACCAAATTCTTGTTCGTTCATTGTTATGTTTTTTCCTCTCCCCGACCCTCTACAAAGGAGAGGGAGCCGAGACTGGTGAGTTGTTATTAATTATTATTTTTTAGCAAAAATATATATTTATTTGTTGCCAGTTCCCCCTTCAGGGCCTAAGGGGATTCCGTTGAGAACCACTTTATAATGTATCGTTGCCGTTGGTTCTAATGTTTTAGAAACCGAACAGTATTTTTCGAAAGAAAGTTGAGCTGCTCTAGCCGCTTTTTCTTCATTGATTGGACCTTCCAAAAAGAAAACCACATAAATATCTTTAAATGGTTTTGCTTCTCCAACTTGAACGCGCTCGCCCTCAACCTCAGCTTTGAAAGACGTAATGTTCTGACGTTGCTTTTTTAATATCGAAATCATATCGATTCCGCTACAACCTGCAACCCCCATTAGGATTAATTCCATTGGGCTTGGTCCCATATCATTACCTCCAAAATCTGGACGCGCATCTAAATTCACGATGTGCCCACGATCATTTTTTAATTGAAAGTGGAAATTTTCGTTTACTCTGTCTAATGTTATTTTCATTTTTATTTCTTTTTTTGGACACGAATGAAACAGGTTTTCAAACGCAGATTTCACGGATTTAAAAAGATTATTTATTAATTTATACTTTGAATGCAAAAACGAGCCATCTAAGTCAATTGGTCATTCAATAATCCAATTATTTTTTTTTATATATTCAAGATTAACGTCAAAACGTTTCAATATCAGATAATCTTTTTGTGCTTTTTCCCAACCATATTTTTTAATTGTATCTGATTCAAATACAAATACTCTAAATATTTGATTTGGATTTTTTACAAGATAATCGTCATAAAGCTTACCGTGTATCGCTATTCCTGTCGTGTCTTTAGGTTTACAATACGAATTTTCTGTTATTCCAGTATAACAATTATTACAATTAATTAAGGTGTCTTTTAACAGAAAGAAATCTCCATAAATTAATAATGATTTATTGGTTTTATTTACAAATTTTAACCTATCATCAAATTTATCAACGACACAACCTTGAATAAAAAAAAACAAAATTGGCATAAAAAACAAAAAACATCTTCTTTTTATCATTTCTTTTATTTTTTTTGACGCGGATAAAACGGGTTTCCAAACGCAGATTCCACGGATTTTAATTTAAATTTCCGTTTCTAAAGTAATATTCCCGTCTAAATAATTCTTAATTATACTTTCAGCTTGCTCAAAATCGGATTCGTCAACTTGTAACTTTACCGGATTTAAACCTCCCGAAGTGACCACCCAAGGCTCAACACTTGACATATATTCATTTTGTACAAACACAGCAATTCCTTCATTCTCTAATAAATTTCTAAAATTCATTGCTTCGAAATACGGACCATTAAAGACTACTATCATAATTTTATGTTTTCCTCTCCACGACCCTCTCCAAACGAGAAGGAGCCGAAACTGGGCGTTGTTGTTTATATTCTTTTAACTGCTTTATATGTTTGCAATGCGCTATCTATCTTTTGGTTTTCCGTTATTTCCGGAAACAAAAAATAGCTTGGTGCTTGTATGGATTCTACTTTTTGAACTTTGATTTCAATTACGGCACTAATTGGAAATTTATCCGAATATAATGCTATTAATGGCTTTACTTTTAAATCAAAATCAGCCTCATTTTTATAAATAATTTTAGCTTGTCCCTTTATTTTAAATCCCTTTTGAACAAAAACATCAACAAAACTTACGCAAACATTAGTGTTTTCTAAAATATTGTTCATGCTATTTGGCGAAGCAATATTAGCAATTATTAAGGTATCATTTCCTTTAAAAGTAAACATTTCTTTTGGAGAAACATTAGGGAAATTATCCTTATCTGATGTTGCTAACCAGCACAAAACACTTTGGTTAATGTATTTAATAATTGTCTCGTCTAACATTTGCTTTTTTTTTTAAATCTGAAATCAAA
>CAILTC010000418.1 GCA_903837025.1 uncultured Bacteroidota bacterium
AAAAGCCTTTTGGTAATTATTAAATATAAGGATTTTGCTTGCAAGAATAACAAATAAGTGTTCCGTCTTCTTGATTAGACTCGGCGTAACTAAAAAATTCATGACACTTTTTGCATGGTAAGCCATCCATATATTCTCGAATGGCGTGGATCGTGCCCTCTTCTATATAGATAATATTTTCATTTAAAAATTTATTATAAAGATTAAAAAATTCAAATATTTAAAAATTAATTTTTCAATCTTTAAATATTTCAATTTTTAAATTAAGAAGCTACAATCCCTGCGCTTGAATAGCTGTAATGACTACCGTATTTATAATATCATCAACAGTACAACCGCGGCTTAAATCATTTACCGGTTTATTTAATCCTTGTAACATGGGGCCAATTGCTAGTGCGCCAGTTTCTCTTTGAACCGCTTTGTAGGTATTATTTCCTGTATTCAAATCAGGAAAAATCAAAACACTGGCGTGTCCTGCTACTTCCGAATTGGGCATTTTACTTTGTCCCACAACAGGATCAACGGCTGCATCATATTGTATTGGACCTTCAATTTTTAAATCAGGACGTTTTTGTCTGACAATTTCTGTTGCTGTTCTTACTTTGTCCACTTCATCCCCTTTTCCCGAAGAACCAGAAGAATACGAAAGCATGGCGATTTTAGGTTCAATTCCGAAAGCCAAACTAGAATCGGCTGATGAAATTGCAATTTCTGCCAATTGTTCTGCCGTAGGATTTGGATTAATGGCGCAGTCACCAAAAATAGAAACTCGATCTTCTAAACACATGAAGAAAATAGAGGAAACAACCGAAGAATTAGGTTTGGTTTTAATAAATTGCAAAGCGGGCAAAATGGTGTGTTGCGTAGTATGTGCCGCTCCCGAAACCATGCCGTCAGCATCGCCTTTATAGACCATCATCGTGCCAAAATAAGAACCATCTTCCATTAAATCTTTAGAGATTTCTAAGGTCATTTTCTTCTCTTTTCGCAACTCATAATAGGTATCTACATAATCATCATAATGCTCCGAAGTTCTCGGATTGATGATTGTAACTTTAGAAAAATCGAAAGTCAAACCTAATTCCGCAACCTTACTTTCAATTTGTTTTTTGTCGCCAATAATAGAAATATCAACCACATCCATCGCCAATAAGCGAGCAGCAGCAATGATAATTCGGTCGTCATTTCCTTCTGGCAAAACGATATGTTTGCGATGTTGTTTGGCTCGTTTGACCAAATTATATTGAAACATTTTTGGTGTCATTCCTTCTGCTTCAAACTTGATGAATTTTTCGGTTAGACTATCTATATCTACATATCTTTCGAACGTGTCGATTGAAGTTTGAATCTTTTGTTTATTATCGGCATAAATTTTCGGTTTAATATCTCCTATTCGATTCGAAATCATATAAGTACCGCCTTCTACTGCGATAATAGGCACCACTGTAGAAAGTCCTTCAATCAGTTTCAGAATGCTATCTTCCGGGACAATATTACCCGTTAGAATTATCCCCGAAATCGAAGGATAATTTATCGATTCATTGGCTTGTAAGGCTCCAAGAATAATATCAGCTCTATCACCAGGAGTAATTACGAGAGCATTTTCTTTTAAATTCAATAAATAATTTCGCAATTGCATGGCTCCAATACTAAAACTTCCAATTTGATTATTCAAAAATGCTGCACCAAATAAAACCTTGGCATTAAGCACTTTTACAATTTCTTGAATCGTTGGATTGTTTAAACTCGAAATAATTGGAATTGCATTTATCAAAACGCTTTCAGGCAAGCTTTTTTTCAAACCTGCTGTTATTAGTTCCAGGTTTTCGGATTGTACTTTATTGGCAATTACCGCCAAAACCTCGACCTCTTTTACTTTGAAAGAATCATAAACAAGATAAAGGCTATCGACTAATTCTTCTAATGTTTTCCCAATTCCGGAACCCACAATAATCGTCGGGATCCCTAAGTTTTTGGCAATTAGGACATTCATATCTAATTCTATAGCCGTTCCTTCACCAGTAAAACTGGTACCTTCGACTAATATAAAATCAAATCGTTCTTCGAGTCGTTTGTATTTTTCGATAATCAAATCGATTACTTCCCCAATTTTACCTTTATTTTTTTTCTTAATCAACTTGCTTTTGGTGATCGCATAGGCATCCTGATAAGAAATGTCTAAACCAAAATTCTTGATTACCGTTTCGATGTGATTATCGAGATTTCCTTCATCAAAGTCTTCGACAATGGGTCTAAAATAACCTACTTTGGCCGTTTTATTGATCAGCATACTCATCAAGCCCAAAGTGACAATCGATTTACCACTATTTTTTTCGCTAGTGGCAATATATATAGCCTTATTCATTATTTATGTATTAATTATTTTCTACTAAATCTATAATTGAATTCTATTTTTTTAAAACCAACGCCGTCTTTTAAAATAATAAATCATTCCTAAAACGATCAAAAACATAAAACCAACAACGGTATAATACCCATGTTCAAATTCTAATTCTGGCATGTATTTAAAGTTCATTCCGTAAACACCCACGATAAAAGTAAGCGGAATAAAAATTGCTGAAACAATTGTCAGCGTTTTCATTATCTCGTTCATCTTGTGTGTTTGAGCTGAGAAAAAGAAATTGGAAGCACTTTCTAGTGAACCCATATCGGATTCTATTTGTTCTAAAAGCTCTAAACTTTTCTGATGTAATCGAGCAAAAAAAGTGAAGTTTTCAGTTTCCATTACATTAAAAACATTGTCATCTTTAATGCTTTTTATATCATACAATGAATCTCTAAGCGGAATAATGGAACGTTTTAGGAAATTAAAATTATCCCTGTGTTTTTCAATTCTTTCGAGAATTATTGTGTTGGCACTTTTCTTGGTTAGATTAATCAATTCTTCGAGTTTATCTTCTTCATTTTCTATGGTGATATAGAAATTTTCCATAACAGCATCAAGAAGAATATAAAGCAAATAATCCGCTTTTTTGGTTCTGACAATTCCAGAATGGGTACGAATTCGTTCTCGAATATGAGTAAAAAAATCGCTTCTTTTTTCTTGGAAAGAAATTAGAATTCCGTCTTTTATCAAAAAACTAATCTGCTCTACACTAATATTATCGGAGTTTTCGGTGGGTAATAATGATTTTATATTGAAAAATAAAGTATCGTTCTGTTCTTCGATCTTTGTTCTTCGGGTGGTATTTAAAATATCGGCAAGCATAAAATTATCGATTTTGAAATAATCGCTAACCGTTTTCAGTAAATTAAGATCATTTAGACCATGAATATTAAGCCAATTTGTTTTAGCACTATCTATACTTTTGGATAAATCAGAAACTTTAAAATCGTCATATTCGGACAAATTCGAATCGTCATAAACGAACAATTGCATTTCTGAATCGGCACTTTTATGAATTCCGGTATATTCCAGATCATAAGGTTGCAGCTTTTTGCCTTTCTTATATTTGATTTTTCTCATCTAAATTATTTATAAAGCGAAATTACGGAAATCTATATTATCGAATTGTGATATTTATCATTTGTTGAGATTATTCTCGTTCAAAGACCAAATTTATTTATAAACAATAAGTACTTTTATAAAATTATTCATTTCATTCTTATTAAACACTAAGATGATTCACAAAATTAATATAAGAATTACACAACCTTGCCAAGAAAATTGGGAAGCAATGACATTGTCAGAAAAAGGAAAGTTTTGTGCTTTATGTCAAAAGAATGTAATCGACTTTACTACTTCTTCCGACAGGGAAATTTTGAACTATTACAATCAAAATTCAAAAATATGCGGACGTTTTCATTCTTCTCAAATCAATAGAAATTTGATTTTACCCAAAGAAAAAAGTTCCATTTGGTTAGCTGTAATATCAGCAATTGTAAGCTTTTTGGGATTAGGAAGCCAAGAAATTTATGCTCAAGAATCTGTTAAAATAGAACAAACGGACAAAAAAAATCAAACGGATAGTATTAAAAAAGATACATTAAGAAAAATAACAGGAATTGTTTCTGAAAACAAAATTCCAATTCCTGGTGTCACTATTTCTATAAAAGGAACAAATCTTCGAACAGAAACAGATTTTGATGGTAATTATTCAATAGAAGCCAAAAAAGGTGATATTTTAGTATTTTCATTTATTGGTTATAAAGTTGTTGAAAAAAGAATTTCTGGAAAACAAAAAGTTAATATTAATATGAAACAGGAACAAATACTAATGGGTGAGGTTATTATAATAAAAGATAGTAACTAAAATTAAAATCTAATTTCAAAAAAAAAAACCGAACTATTGCTAATTCGGTTTTTCTATAAAAAAATAAATTTATTTACTATTTATGCTACTTCATATTCTACTTTAGCAGGATTAATGGAGGATTTTGAAGCGTTTAATATTTCTATTCCTACTAGATTTCCGTTTTTAGAATAATCTAAAATAAATCCTTTTTTATCCTCATCCGATTCTTCAATTGCATCCTCACTCAAAGTGATGTACAATATATCCGTTTCTTTGTCGTATTTAACTTTCATAACTACTTGTATTTAGTGATTTTTGAAGTCCTATAAACCGTTTTTATATGAGATGGATTTTTATTAGCATTTATAAAAACCCTATATAAATAATTTTTTATAATTTTTTGAAAAATTTGTTGATTTTCATCTTCAATAACTATTTCATCAGGTTCATTTAAAACTAATTCTACAATTTCTTTTGAAATGGAACGCAATTTAATTTGTTCTAAACTATGCAATGAAAATTCATATAACATACACCTTTTTTGTTATACAAATATATATATTTAATAGGCTAAAAAAATTATAAAATATAATTTCAAAAAAAAACCGAACTATTGCTAGTTCGGTTTCTCTATTTTAAGATCCCGCGAAAACGCGGGATAAGCAATTACACAATTTTTTTATAAAAAATTGGTTTTCTGCTTATTTTACTTCTTCGAATTCAACGTCTTCAACATTGTCTCCTTGAGCTTGTTCTCCTTGTGGTTGTTGAGCACCACCTTGAGCTTGTTCTCCTTGAGCGTACATTG
>CAILTC010000419.1 GCA_903837025.1 uncultured Bacteroidota bacterium
GTTCCTTTGGCTCAAAAGTTTAACCAATTCATTCAAAATGAAAAATAAAATAGCAATTCTAGTTTTGTGTTTGTTTTATCAATTTTCTTCCGGACAAGTTTTAACACGAATCCCCCTTTATGGACAAGCAGTAAATGATTCCATAAAAATTGAAAATGGGGTTGTTTTCAACGTGAATTCAAAAACAGGAACCGTGATTAATTCGAAAGGATTCTTTACAATTATTGCAAAGGAAAATGACACGCTAGTTTTTTCGAGTTTGGCTTTCAAAACAAAAAAAATTAAGCTCACTAAAAAAGATTTTTCTTCACCTTATTTAAGAGTAAAACTAGAGGTTTTGACCAAACAATTGGTTGAGGTTGTTGTTTATGCTAAAAAAAGCATTCATCCAATTGAACAAGGGAATTCGCAGAAATATGTAGATAGGAAGTATTTTGATGATGAAAAATCTTCTCCTAGAAATACCGCAATGCCTGCAAGTGGTGGTGTCGAAAACGGAATGGATTTTGTTAGAATGTATAAAGATGTTTTGAAAATTCTTAAAAAGAATAATCCGGAAAGAGATGATTTTATTAGCCCTGTAGGTTTTACAGAAGTGGTGATGAAAAGAGTGAGTTATGATTTTTTTACCAATACGCTAAACCTCAAAGATGATGAAATTGGTCTTTTTCTTATTTTTTGCGAAAATGACTCCAAATCTAAAACACTCCAAAAGCCAGAATCCCAATTTGAATTGATTGATTTTCTGATTACAAAAAACAGAGAATTTAAAAGGATTACTACTTTCGAAAATGATAAATAATCAATAGCTGATAAATGTTAATTATTTTCAAAAAAATGCTTTTTCTAACTTGGGAACTTTGTAACTTTACAGGCTAAAATAAATAAATTATGTTTGGAATTGGAGGAGGCGAAATAGTTTTTATCATGTTTATTGTTCTGTTGCTTTTTGGTGCGGATAAAGTGCCTGAAATGGCTCGTGGAATGGGTAAAATGATGGCACAATTAAAAAACGCTACAAACGACATTAAAAACGAAATTCAAAAAGGAGTAGAAGATAATGGTTTTGATCAAAAAACATTAAGTGATTTGACCAGTAATATTACTTCGGAAATTAATAAAGCCAAAAGTAATTTGTTAGGCGATGTGCCAACTACTTTTAGCGGTATTTCAAGTACTTTTGCTTCAGAAATTAGCAAAGCTAAAACTGATATTTTAGCAGAAACAGCTACGAAAACTGAAGTTACTGCACCTGCAACAGCTGTTGAAGCTGAAAAGGTAAAGGAAATTCCTTTAGCAGAAACAGCGCTTCAAACACCTCATGTAAAAGAAGTAATTGAGGATATTGAAGGTCCGATAAAACGTCAAGGATAATGTTAGAAAAACTACTGTCTCTTGATACGCAATTGTTTATTTTTCTAAACGGATTAGGGTCTGAGACTTATGATAAATTGTGGTTAATTATCACGAAACAAACCAGTTGGATTCCATTTTTTATACTATTGTTGTATTTAATTTTTAAGAAGTTAGGAACCAAGCAGACTTTGTATTTGCTTTTGTTTGTGGCAATCTTGATAACTTGTTCGGATCAAATAACCAATTTGTTTAAATACGGATTTCAACGATTAAGACCTTGTAGCAATCCAGCAATAAACACAAAAATTAGAATCATACAATCAAGCGATACTTTTAGTTTTTTCTCCGGTCATGCAGCAAATACAATGGCAGTTGCTACTTTTTTATACCTCAATTTAAAGCGGTATTTCAAATACCTTGGTTTCCTATTTCTATGGCCGTTAATCTTTGCTTATAGCCGAATCTATTTGGGATTGCATTACCCATTAGATATCATTTGTGGGTATTTATGCGGATTAACATTGGGATTTTTGATGTTTAAGTTATATCAAATAGCGCAAAAAAAATATTTTCCAGTATAATTTTCAGGAGCTTTTTCCTGCTGTACGCTATATCTTTTCCTGGCTAAAGGAGCCAGAAAAAGGATGTCGCTTCCATCAGGGCTAGGGCATTTGTTTTCAATTTACAAAACCCGGCTCACAGTCAATCCATCGCGGATTGGAAGTAAAACAGTTTCAACTCTTGGGTCATTCTTCAATAACTGATTGTATTCCAGAAGGATTTTTGTGCTTAAATCATTCTTTTTTAATGGTTCCAGAACCTTTCCGCTCCACAAAACATTATCCGAAAGAATAATTCCGCCTTGGTTCATTTTCGGGACAATTAATTCGAAATAATTGATGTAATTTTCCTTGTCAGCATCTATAAAAACCAAATCAAATTTCATTTCTAAAGTTGGAATAATGTCAATTGCTTCGCCAAGATGTTGCATGATTTTATTTCCCCAAGGTGATTTATCAAAATATTTTCGCTGAAAATCGACCAATTCTTCTTTGATATCAATGGTGTGGATTTCTCCGTTTTCTTGCATTCCTTCGCATAAACACAATGCCGAATAACCGGTGTAAGTTCCAATTTCGAGAATGTTCACCGGGCGAATCAGTTTAGAGAGCATGCTCAAAACCCGACCTTGAAAATGACCGCTCAACATTCTAGGAAGCAATATTTTCTGATAGGTTTCTTTGTCTAAAGCGGCGAGTAAATCAGGCTCACTTTCGGAATGTTGCTCGATGTAATCTTCTAATTCTTGGGATATAAAGTGCATTATAGTAAGCTGTTTATTGGGTGGTGAAGCGAATTAAAAATTTTAATTATTCTAATTTCATTGTTTTTAAATAGGTATAAAATTTTGTAATTACCAATCAAAATTCTTCTACAATCTTTTCGATAATCATCAATTTGGTATTGCTCTCCAAATAGTATTTGTTTAGGAGCAATAGTAATTTTTTTTAATTTTGATTTTGAAACATTATTTTGAATTTTTTTCAAATCTGTTATTGATTCTAATGACCAAACTATTTTAAATTTGCTCATTATACCAACTATCTATTTCTTTTTCTAAATCTTCTTGCGAAATAAATCTTCCATTTTCAAAATCGTCAATTCCTCTGTCAATTTCCTTATTATATTGTTTTAATGTCAATGGTTTTCCTGTTGTATCGTAAGCAACTGTAGGTTCTGCAACGCTGTTTTCAGTGGTTTCAATAATTGAATCTTCCTTCAAATAATTATCAAAAACAGAAGAAACAATGCGCAACAATCTTTCGTCAGCATTTTCGATTTGAATTTGAATTTTTTGTTTTAATTCTGGAAGTCCCATAATTTTTTTATTTTGGAATAACAAAGTTACAATTTATAATTTGAAGCTTATATAAATTCGATATAATTCAAATTTGTAATTAACTTTGCAGCATGCAAATCGAGAAAAAAGACATACGAGCCCTATCCAAAGATCAATTACGTGATTTTTTTGTTGCCCATGGCGATCAAGCCTTTCGGGGTAATCAGGTTTATGAATGGTTATGGAGCAAAGGCGCACACAGTTTTGAGGATATGACAAATGTGGCAAAAGCCACAAGAACCATGCTCGAAGAAAACTTTGTGATTAATCATATCAAAGTAGATACCATGCAACGCAGCGAAGACGGAACAGTGAAGAACGCGGTTCGCTTGCACGATGGTTTGGTGGTAGAAAGTGTTTTGATTCCCACAAATACAAGAACAACGGCTTGTGTTTCTAGCCAAGTGGGTTGTAGTTTAGATTGTAATTTTTGCGCCACAGCGCGTTTAAAAAGAATGCGAAACCTTGAGCCAGGGGAAATTTACGACCAAGTAATTGCTATAGATAGAGAAAGTAAATTGTATTACAATAGGCCATTATCAAATATTGTTTTTATGGGAATGGGAGAACCGCTCATGAATTACGGAAATGTGTTGAAAGCAATCGAAATGATAACTTCAAATGAAGGTTTGGGGATGTCGCCAAAACGGATTACTGTTTCGACTTCGGGTGTGCCAAAAATGATAAAAAAATTGGCCGATGATGAAGTGAAATTTAATTTGGCAGTTTCTTTACATTCCGCAATCGATGAAATCCGTTCGAGAATTATGCCTTTTAGCGAAAATTTCCCTTTGGCAGATTTAAGGGAATCATTAGAATATTGGTATAGAAAAACAAAAAGTAAAATTTCATTTGAATATGTGGTTTGGAAAGGAATCAACGATGATAAAGCATCGGTTGATGCTTTGGTTAAATTTTGTAAATATGTTCCGTGTAAAGTCAATTTGATTGAATACAATCCGATAGATGATGGAGAATTTCAACAAGCTTCAGAAGAAAGTATAAATGCTTATATCAAAGCGCTTGAAGCTAGTGGCGTTGTTGTAAAAGTTCGCCGAAGTCGGGGTAAAGATATTGATGCTGCTTGTGGTCAACTTGCAAATAAGGAAGCATAAAAAAAGTTCCTTAAGAAATTTTCTTAAGGAACTTTTTATTA
>CAILTC010000420.1 GCA_903837025.1 uncultured Bacteroidota bacterium
ATTAAATACTTTATTATACGTAAAATAGTTCGATAAGTTCCAATTAAAATGATCTTCTCTACCTTCTGTCAAATCATTTAAGTGAGCTGTAGGGGAATAATTAGCGGCTAAACGTGTAGGATCTGCAGCTAACCAAATTGCTTTTGTATCGCTGTAATTATAGTTTTTCCAAGTATAATTTTCTCCGTTAAATTGTGATGTAAATTTTAAAGATTTAAAAATTTCATAATCTAATTTCAGACCACCTTGCAATAAAATACTTTGTTGTTGTTCGTTGAAAAAATTCAATTCTGCAACTGGGTTACCCACATTGTTAAATGAAGAACCTGTATTGCCAGCAAAACCATTTGCTCCTACAAAAGAAACTCCATATTGCCCATTAGGAAAATAAACAGGAACAATAGGTGATTGTTTGTAAGCCACGGTAAACGCATCCATTGGTTTTGGAGTAGAACGCGTATAACCAACACTAAATGTTTGGGTTAAAGTCAATTTTTTAGAAATTTTATATTCATTATTATTTCTAAAAGTAAAACGGCTATAATCTAGACCTTTCAAAATTGCTTTTTCTTCGTAATCTCCTACGCTAAAAAAGTATTTTACCGTTTCTGATGAACCTGAAACAGATACATTATTTTGATTGTATGAGCCTCTTCTTGTAATTGCTCCAAACCAATCCGTATTCACTGGTTGATCTTGGGAGAAAGTTGAAGCTTGCAAAGCAGCATTAGTATAATGAGAAAACTCATTACTACCTGCCATTTTTACCGTTTTTAGAGGCTCTCTAAAACCTGCAAAACTTTCAACTTCTACAGTCAATTTATTTCCTTTTCCTTTTTTAGTAGTAATAATGATAACTCCATTTGCCGCTCTATTACCATAGATCGCTAATGACGAAGCATCTTTAAGAATGTCATAAGAAACAATATCATTCGTGTTAATGTTATTAATATTATCCGAAGGCATTCCGTCAACAATAAATAAAGGTGTTCTTCCTCCTATCGCAGTTCCTAAACCTCTGATAATAACTGTTGGTGTACTTCCCGGCAAATCGGACGAAATAACTTGAACTCCAGCCGCTTTTCCTTGTATGGCTTGTGAAGCATTTAGCACCTTCGTTTTCGAAATTTCCTCAGCATTTATTGAAGTAATAGCAGTCGTGTTATCAATTTTTTTACGAGTTCCGTAACCTATAACAACAACCTCTTTCAATTCACTGTCTTTGGATTCTTGTAATTGAATACCCATTACACCAGCAGTTGCTTTGGTGGTTAGTGCTTCAAAACCTACCATTGTAATTTTCAATGTTTCGCCTACTTTGGCTTTTATTGTAAAATTACCATCAAAATCAGCATCAGTAGAAGTTTTGGATGCAGCAGCACTAATAATTGCTCCTGGAATCCCTACTCCGTTTTTGTCTGATACTTTACCCTTAATTTCTTGACCAGACATATAAGCTGGAATAAGAATGAGTGCTAAAAAGCTAAAAATAAAATTTCTCATCTATTAATAATTTGTTAAAGTTAGTGGGGCTAAAGTAGATAATTACATCGTTATAGTAAGCTAAATTGAGTTACTACACAAATACATCAAATCATAAAAATCTCAAACGAATTCAATGTATAAGAGGGATTGACAAAGAAGTTGTGCACATCAATACATCGCAATGATGTAGTAATGATGTATTGTAATTACACAAAAAAATAAGTTAAAAAATAGAGAGTCTATAAAAATAAGAGCTGATTTATATAGATAATAGAAATTTAGAAAGATTTTCGTCTTGTATCAGGTTTAATTTCTTTCTTAAACGGTAGCGTTGTAATTCGACACCTCTAAAAGAGATATTCATCATTGGAGCAATTTCTTTAGAAGAAAGATTCATTTTTAAATAAACACATAGCTTAATATCCTTTGGAGTTAGATTAGGATATTTTTTAGAGAGATTAATGATAAACTCATTATGAATTTGATTCAAGTTGGTTTCAAAAGTTTCCCACTCATGTTTGTTTACAGCATTAATTTTTATCGATTTTTTAATCTCACTTTTCAGTTTATTAACATCGGTTTCAGTGTCTAAAATTCCCTGAATATTTTCTATCATTTCACTTTGCTTTGCAATAGAAAGTGATTTACCGGCAACCTCGGAGGATTTTGCCTGTAGTTCTAGCTCTAGGATATGTTTTTCATATTCTTGCAAATTCAATTCATTTTCGGCTTTTAATTCCATTTCTAGAATTTTCTTCTGATGCTTCAATTCTTCTTTTTGTAGTGCTAACTTTTGAATATAGCGCATTTTATTCCACTTATAATAGAGGTATAAAACGACGCCTAAAGCAAGAAAATAAAGCAGTATCATCCAAAATGAGAAATACCATGGTTTAGCAACAACAAAATCAAAACCAGCAACTTTATTATAATGTAGGCCATCAAAATGAAAAACGACAACCGAATGAGAGCCACTACTCAAATTATTCAGATCGATCAATCCTTCTCTAATCGGAAAAAAATCTTTAGAACCATTCAATTCGAAAAATAAATTTGGTTTTTCTGCACCATAAATTCCCGAAATAACACTTATTTTTAGTTCTGAATTATAGTTTATTTTCGATTTATTGGCCACCAAATTTCCATTAGTAAAAGCTTCAATATTTAGCTTAGGAATGGGACTAATTTCACTTTTTAATTGAAGAGAAATAAATCCATCGTCAAGATTTAATAAATAATAGTCATTGCTTTTAAAAATTTTCAGGTTGTCATTGATGACTTTTCCTTTATAATATTTTTCCGGAATACTATTCCAAACAAATCGATTTCCCCTAGCATTAATAGGATACAAAATTCCTTCTTGAAGGACTACAAAGTTATTTTCGTCGATGGCAACAATATCAGATACCTTTTTAAAATTAGTGTTAAATAGCTCATTTGATTCTAATTGATTCGAAATAGAATTATAGGTGTACCAAGAATTATGAATTAAAAAAAGGACTTCATTACGGAACTCAAATATTTTTACCCCAAAATCATTGCTTATTTTATTCAATTGGGTAACGTTTTCTACTTTTACAGTTTCATAATTATCATTATACAAGATTCGATATAAACCTCGATAATTATCGGCTGCCCAGATTTCGTTTTTTTTATTTTGAGCAGCGTATTTGATGGGCTTAGAAAGCTCTTTAATTGTGATTTTTTTTGATAAATCATTTAGGTTATTATAAATCAAAACACCACTATAAGTTGCCTGTAGATAGGAGTTATTTATAGTACTCTTGGTCAAATTCCATCCGCCATTATTTGAATTTAATTTCGAAAATGAGCCGTTTTCATATACATAAGTGCCTTCATTGTGCCCTATGAGATATTTGTTATTTATTTTACCAATATCCCAAGCTTGCCCTTCGGTCTTTGGAACCAAGGAAAAATGATTATCTACATATTTGAAAATACCGTGATTTGAAGCCATTAAATAGCCTTGATCAATTTTAGCCACAGAATATACCGAGCCTAAAGCTCCAGAATTATCATAAAAAATAGAAATTGGCGAATTGACTTCGATATGTGCAATTCCGTTATCTAAACCCAACCATAAATTATTTTCTTGATCTTGACCAATACACAAAACGGAATTATTCATCAAAACATTATTCCTATTGATGTTTGTAAAGACATTCGTTTTCAAATCAATACTATACACCCCTTTGCTTGCGGTCCCAATAATTAATTTATTGTTTTTTATAAATTTGGCGCCGTTAATATTAGCCGTTTTTAACGTTTCGTTTAATGGATTTTTCCAAGAAACCAGAACTCCTTTATCTTCAAGATACACTCCATTTTTCTTAGTAAAAAAATAGATTTTACCTTGGTATTTGTCGATTGCATGTATGACGTTGTTTTCGAGAATGCCCCAGCCTTTCACTTTCATTAGATGAGAGTTTTTCATCGAAAAAACACCTTTTCCTACAGAAGCAACTAAAAGCTGATCCTCGATAGGAAAACAATAAGATATAAGAAAGGGAAGTTTCGTTTTCTTAATTGACTTACCGTCATAAAGAAAGATTTCATTAAAAGATTGAAAATAAATTTTGTTCTTAAACTTAAAAATTTTCCATATCTCCTCGTTCTCGCTGTCATCAAAAACCTTCTTTCCATCAGAAATTGATACGTATTTCATTTTCCCGTCTTGACGAAGCCAAAACCCAAATTCTTTATACGATCCTGAATAAATCCTATCACCATCTACCATTATAGATCGTATAATCGTCTTGTTGGGCAAAGTGTTTTTTTCCCATTTTACACCATCGTAACGCAATAAATAATGATTATTAGCAAAGTACATTGCTTTATCATTTCCTTGGGCGATATTCCAAATCTGATTATCGCCTTGATAATTAGATTTAGAATAATTCTCGACAAACGGAAGTAACTCCTGAGAATAAAGTTGAGATGATATAAAGAAGAAAAGAATTATTTTAAACAAATTATTTTTCAAAATTGGATGGATTTATTTCCAAATATAAACACATTTTCCGAATAAAAACATAAAAAAAGCTTCCCGAATGAGAAGCTATAATTTAGACTTAATGGCTCTATTCTAAAAACATATTCGTACTCTAATTTGGATAGTAATTACTATTTATATATCCGTCAATATGTATCGTTCCTACGAAAATTACTTGAATATTGTTATTCAATTTCAGGGCTACAATATGAATCGTTCCTACGGAACTTCGCAACAAAGAGCCGTAGGCTCGGACGATATTGCAGCAATTTTAAATCTAAAATAATTATATAAAGACAACTTTTACTACCAATATCATTTTAGAAAAGAGCCAACTTGATTTATCTTTCGAAGATTATTTTCCATCCACATAATCTTGTAAATAACTAAACCTTGGAGTCAGTTTTCCTTTTTCGGTCATTTTGGCACGTTGTAAGATTCCGTCTTTATCACCATCAAAAAAAGCAGGAATGACATGTTCTATAAACATCTCTCCAAAACCTTCGCTAGCATCTTTTGGTAATTCGCAAGGCAAATTATCAACTGCCATCACAACGACTGCTGCAGGATGAAAAACATCTACTTCCTTATTCTCACTTGGCCAATAGCCATATAAAGGCTCTGCTATTGTTGATGATCGCAGCGTGCACGCTAATGGTCCATTGACATCGCAGGAAACATCTGCAACCACTTTTATTTTACAATCTTTATGCAGAAGCATTTCTCGAGTGAGGATTTGTGGAGCAGCATTGGCATGAAAATGTCCCGTAATATAAATATCGGATACTTTGACAAATCGCTCAAAATTAGACTCATATTCGTGTGGATTTTTAAAAAAATCATTAAAGTCGATTACCTCGCCATCTTTTCGCTTGTTATAATCCAAGACATCAATTTGAACATATACCGCTTGCGAATAATTTTTTGTTAGATAATTTTCGACTGAAACTTCCTTAATTTTGACTGCATCGAGCACTTCTTTTACACCACTTCCTACTTTCCCGGTTCCTGTAATTACAAATTTTAAGGGAGGTAAAGTGAGTCGTTTCAAATGCGAAATTAACGCTTCTTTTCCGGAAAGAGTTTCTGCTTTTGGCAGTTTGAATAATTCAAATTTTATTCCAAATGCTCGAATACTATTATAAGCACCAACGATTCCGGCATATTTCCCAAAACCAATTAATCTTCGATTATGTGAATCGACAAGAGTTTCATGGTCATAAAAATCAATATTTTTCTCTAGTAAAGCTTGCAAAAGAGTCCTGTTATGCGGTTGTTTTTTTAGCGTATGCGAAAAAAAGAAATAGGTTTTATTAGGAATCAAATATTCAGAAGGAACTTCTTTAACACCAAAAAAAACATCGCAATCACTAATGTCATTCGCTACTTCTATACCCAAATTTTTATATTGATCATCAGTAAAAATTCTAGTATCAGCACTTTCTACTTTGATCGTTAAACCTTGATGTAATTGTTTTATTCTAGCCAATTCATCGGGCGAAAATACAACTCTTCGGTCTGGCGGGTTTTTTCTTTCTTTAATAATTCCGAATTTCATATTTTTTCAAGTTTTACTTTATTATAACTTTATACGTTATTATTGTTACAAATATAACAATATTATTTAATTTAAATTTCTTTTTAA
>CAILTC010000421.1 GCA_903837025.1 uncultured Bacteroidota bacterium
GTTTGTTGTGCGTTAGCGCTAATTGTAAATAAAGCAATTGTTACAAGGGTGATTATTTTTTTCATTTTCTTTGAATTAAATTTTTATTGTTTAGTTGGTGTTTTGGAATATTTCCAAAAATAATAAGCCAAATATAAAAATAAAAACGAATAGTATAATCCGGATTGAGTTAATATTTCCTTAAGAAACAGGCTTGTTTTTATATTAGTTTACAATAATTTTTTTGCTCAAATCGCCATTAGTGGTTTTTAAATTAGCAATATATACTCCGGAATTTAGAGTTTTAATTGGTATTTGAATGTTTTGTTGTTCTAAGTTTTTGGTGTTCCAAGAAGCAACTGATTGCCAAGAATGTCAAATAAAGTCACTTTTTCTACATTTACATCTATTAATTTATTGTTGATTACTAAGGTATTTTCGTTTTGAATATGGGAGATTTTAATGGCATTATCGTTTGCAATATTTGGTTTAATCCCTAAGGTTTTGTCTGTAAAACGTAAAGCAAAACGGCTGGTATTTTCTCCGACAGGGATAGTAACAACGAAAGGTTCTGTTCTGATGTTGTGGTACGTATCTGTTTGACTGTCATAAATAAAAATAGGTTGTTCTGGATCAAAGTTTTCTAAGGTGTCAATCATAAAGGAAACATTTCCTTCAATGTCTGCTTTCACACCAATAGGATAGGAGGCATTTGCATCAAAATAGCCTTCGCCTTCTATTACTAGTTGATCTTCTCCGTTCAAAAAATACATATCATTTGGAAAATCATCCATATTGTAACCATCGTAGCCATAATCGAATCCGCTAGTGGCTTTTTCATCCATAAATCCTAATAATACTTGTCGGTGGTAGTTATTATTTGAATTATAACCCAAATGGATTTTTTTATGATTTTCGCTTGCAGCAATAGGGTCATTACTATTTATTGCTGTATTTTCATCTTTTTTAGCATTGGCGTTCAATTTATACATGCTATTAGAAACTCCGTTTTCATTTTCTTTATGAAAGCCTCTTTGTGCATTGTTAAAAGTTATAGTTCCACCAGCGTCTGATTTTCCGTTTACAAAAAAGCCTTGCCCTACAGGAATATATCGGTTTGGGGCTCCTTTTGAAGATGATCCTAGGCCACTAATAAAATCTACTCCTGCTGAGGTAGGAGGGACGCCACCTGTTAGATTTATTTCACCATATCCTCCTTGATAATCACGTAAGATATGGGTGTTATTTGTAGTGTAATGTTCCCAAAAATAGAGTGTTCCATCAATAGAATTTGAATTGTCGTTGATAAAAGCATACGCATCTAATGCGGAAGGATAGGGGTTACCAGTTAGTAATAATTGATCTGCGGCAACGGTGTTTGATGTTATTGTACCATTATTTGGTTTACCTACAAAAGTATAATTTTGGGTTTCACCTTCGCCTCCACTTCCTTTCATTGTGTACCCTTGTCCCACACGAATTGGAGTGGTTTCTTGTATTTGATTCCAATTTGCATAATTATTTGCATAATTATCAAAGGTGTATAACCAATATCTGGCTATACTGATAGGATTTGTTGGAGACCCGTCATAACCTCCAATCCAGTTGATGTTTTTTGGTGTTGAACTAGTACCGTCTTTCATTACATTATCAACCGTAAAATCAGTATTATTGGTGTCATAATTAATTAGGCTTACTGGAGAGCACCAATAGTTATAGTTGAAAATGTTTGATTGTCCTTGTTGGTCTTTTTCGATAGATCCTGCACTGTTTGCGTCTAAATCGCTTCCGGTGGTTTGAATCAATTGTGACTTACCAATTAAATCTATTTTTCCGTCAATTCTTAAATAACTAGAGATTTCTAATTTAGAATCATTGGCGGCGCTTAACGTTCTAGTATCCACGATTAAACCTAATAGCGTTTTATTGCCGTTGGATGTAATGTAATTGGAGGTTATAACGATATTCCAGTCAATTTTTGTTGCAGCATCAATTCCAATACTATTTGGTACGTCCCAAACCGGATAATTAGTCCAGATGTTATCGGTTTCCCAATTCCCATCAATTCTAGAAGTATAAGGTATTGGTGCGGTTTCGTCTTGTGAGGTATAAATATTTTTTAGTTTACCATTTATTGAATTAGATGCTATATCTAAGAGGTTTCCGTTGTCAATATCGGTATCAGAATTCATTTGGTAATACCCTTCTAAATTAGACCAACTTAATCCGGGGATATTTTTTGAAACAATTGAACCTTGTACATTGCCGCTGCCATCATTTGTGATTTCCTGATTCATCGTTTGGCGAATTTGATCTATTGTCATAGAAACATTCCAAATACGAACTTCATCCATCCATCCATTAAAATAGTTGTTTGGAATGGTAGTGTTTTGACTCATTGCCCCCAAAATAAAATCAACATTATTCGAAGCTGGATTTATACCAGAAGTTGTTTTTTCGGCTATTCCGTCAATGTATAAATTATAGTTTGTGCCGTCAAAAGTAACAGCTATATGATACCATCTATTGGTGTCAATTGTATGAGTGGCGGTAATTGAGTTGTTATTCCAATGAAATGAAATAGAATTATTTACCAATCTTAAATCATAACCGTCAGACGAACTTGGACTAAGACGTTTTGAAATTATTGTTTGTGTATTACTATTTGTTGCATTCGATTTTACCCAAGCTTCAAGGCTAAAGTTACCACTACTTAAGCCAAAATTATTTTTAAAGTTGATAGTGTCATCAATTCCATCAAAATTGATCACTTCACAAGGAGCAAATGTAATTATTACATCATCGGTTGCGCCACAAGTTGTTGTCCATCTCAAGGTATAAGCACCATAATTTGGACTATAAAAACTGGACGTTTTACTGGTGCTATCAGAGAAGATTTCTCCACCGGCTGTAGAATCAGCAGTTAGTATAGACCAAGATCCTGTAGAAGATGTTGCTGCTAATGTTACTGATTCTGCTCCACAAGAAGCTATTTGATCAGGACCTGCCATGCTCACTATACAGGAAGCGGTGTTTATCGCTACTTTTATGGCGCCAGTTATAGGTAAATGACAGGAGGAGGTGTCGTATCCTTGAAAAAAATATTTTGTAAATGAAGATCCAGATATAGCTCCTGTTCCAGTTATAGTACCCGTTTCTAACGAAACTTCTGGACTACAACCTGAATTTAGAATGACACTACAATCTGAAGTGACATCTAGTGTAAAGCTTAAATCTGCATATACATATTCAGGATGACCAGCGGTTATAGGTAATGTACCTAAATTCCAAATAATTTTATTTGTTCCTGAATCAAAATAAGGAGTAGTGCCAGGGGTAAAGCCGTGGTAGGTATTATTTACAATAGTTCCGGTATGAAAAATTGCAGTAGCAGGAATAAGAATTGAAATTACTGTAGTATTTGTAGCTTCTGTTCCTTCGTTAGTAATATTGAGCGAATAATTGATCGTTTGTCCTGGCAATGCGGTTAATGTAGCAGGATTAGTAACATTATTTATAGAATTTACTGTAGACAATACTTTAGGATCAGGTGTATATGAATCTACTGACATGGCAAATCCAAATATGGTAAATATGTCAGAAGAGGAACCAAATCTAAAAGTTGTAGACGTTTGATTGTTACCTATTACTAAATTTGAGGTGTTTGGAACTGTAAACATACTAAAGTCGACCCCTGTATTGTTCACTAAATTGGGGTTACTATTACCCGTTGCTGGAAACGGAAAAATTGAAGAGTTGAAGAAGTTTGTTGTTGAATTTCCTGCGTGTTTCAATACTGAATAGCTTCCTGGATAAACTGCCGGATTCGCATTTAGTTTTTGTACAGCTAAATAATCTCCTGTCAAGGCTACATCTCCCTCACTTGCCATCACACCTAGTTTCATGTTTACTGGGCCTGATCCAACAGTGGTGAAACCTGAAATTGGGATTAGTCCATACTGACCCCCAGAAGCTTGGCCATTTATATTGTCATATCCGTCAAAAAGTGTTACAGCACGACTTTTCATCAAAGGGTTTTCATAAATAACCACCATTCCCCATCCTCCTGAATAACCAGGTACGGCATTGTTACCTTCTATCAAAGCGATATCTGCAACGGTATAAGCTCCCGGTCCGTGTGCTTTTACATAATCTGTGATTTCTTGATAGCCAATAAATATTCCGCTTTGTGCGGCTCCAGGAAACCAAATCTCAGAAGTAGCACCACTTGTTTTAGCTGTTATGGTGGTATAGGTTGATGTGCCAGGACCTTTTATAGAAACTACTTTCTTATCATAATTTTTTGTAACTGAACCTTTAGTAACAGAAAATGTTTCATGTGCATCGTCTGATTTTCCTGTCCAATAAAGTCCAGCATAAAGAATGGTTGAGCAACTTTGGTTAGCACTATTTTCCCCTGAATTAGAAAGCTCGAGTGTAGCCATAGAGGAGTTCAAAGTATTTGAATTACCGTCTATATCTACATATTTCATAGATTTCCCCTCATTATCAGTAGTAGCGCCGTATGTTGAAAGGGTTAAGTTAGTGTTTCCTAACAATGTAAAATCCCCTTTGATATTATATATGGCTTGACTTGGTGTGGCTGATGAAGTTCTTTGTGTGAAATTAACTTGTGGTGCAATCTGTGTTTGCGAAAATCCCCAAAAGACAATGAAAAGACACCCTATTGTAAGGTGTATTTTTTTGATTATTTTGGGAATTATTTTCATTTCTTTCTTGGGTAAAAGTGATGAAGTATCGTTGTGTTATTTTATAATTTTCGATAAATAAAGATTTATTTTTACGGTTCA
>CAILTC010000422.1 GCA_903837025.1 uncultured Bacteroidota bacterium
GCACATGTCCAAGTGATAATGACACCTGCTTCTAAGGATTTTATAACTCCGCTTACTCTATCTACACTTTCAAAAAATCCGGTTTATTCTACTTTTTATAACCAAGAGGAAGAGAATGAAAAATGGAATAGTCATGTCGAATTAGGTCTATGGGCTGATTTGATGGTTATTGCTCCTGCAACCGCAAATACATTGTCTAAAATGGCAAATGGTATTTGTGATAACCTTTTATTAGCAACTTATTTATCGGCAAAATGTCCCGTTTATTTTGCTCCTGCCATGGATTTGGATATGTATATTCACCCATCAACATTAGCGAGTTTTAATAAATTGGAACAGTTTGGAAACACTATGATTCCTGCTGAAAGTGGTGAATTAGCCAGTGGTTTGTCAGGCGAAGGACGAATGGCGGAACCCGAACATATTCTTACTTTTATCGAAGCCGACATAGAAAGTAGATTGCCTCTAAAAGGTAAAAAAATTCTAATTACTGCCGGTCCCACTTATGAAGCAATAGATCCGGTGCGTTTCATAGGAAATCATTCTTCAGGAAAAATGGGATTTGATATTGCTCAAAGTGCTGCAAACCTTGGTGCTTCGGTAACATTGATTTCAGGACCATCGCATTTTACAATTGCCAATCATTTAGTGAAAATTATTCGGGTGGTTTCAGCTCAGGAAATGTACGATTCTTGTCATCTCTATTTTGAAAATACTGATATAATGATTGCAGCAGCAGCAGTTGCGGATTATAAGCCAAAATATAGTGAACCACAAAAAATAAAAAAATCAGTGGATAGTTTTAGCATTGAACTTGAAAAAACGAAGGATATTTTAGCTTCTTTGGGGGAAATTAAGAAAAATCAATTTTTAATTGGGTTTGCTTTAGAAACCCAAAACGAAATTGAAAATGCAAAGTTGAAAATTCAGAAAAAAAACCTAGATTTGATAGTTCTTAATTCGCTGCAAGATGAAGGGGCCGGTTTTGGGAAATCGACTAATAAAGTCACATTTATTGATAAAAATTTCAAGGTAGAACCTATGGAATTAAAATCTAAAGAAGCAGTAGCGGATGATATTTTAAACAAAGTAATAGCGCATTTTTATGAAGTCGCCACAAACAAAAAGTTTGCGCAAGCAAACACCAATAAATTATAAGGCGATACCATATATGACCGCTAAAAATTCAAATTTTGCATATATGAATAAAATAGTTATTTTTATCTTGTTACTTACTTGCGGGATTAGTCAAGCGCAAGAATTGAATTGTACAGTGACTGTAAATACTCAGAAATTATCAAATGCGAATCAGCAGGTTTTTAAAACATTAGAAACTTCGTTGGGTGAATTTGTCAATCAAACGCATTGGACAAGTAAGACTTTTAAACAAAATGAAAAAATTGATTGTTCGATGTATATTACTATTACTTCTAATAGTTCGGATCAGTTTGTAGCAACAATTCAAGTACAATCCTCGAGATTAATTTACAATTCGTCCTATTCATCTCCTATTTTAAATTATAACGACAAAGATTTTAGTTTTAGTTATACAGGATTTGAAAGTCTAAATTTGAATCCGAATTCTTTCGACTCTAATTTAGTATCCGTAATTTCTTTTTATAGTTATATAATTCTAGGAATGGATGCAGATAGTTTTGTGCCATTATCAGGAGATTCATATTTTGAAACCGCCCAAAACATAGCAAATCTGGCTCAACAAAGTGGTTATAAAGGATGGAATCAAGCCGATGGAAATCAAAATAGGTATTATTTGATAAACGATTTAATGTCACCGGCTTATGGCGAATTTCGCCAAACAGTGTTTAATTACCATTCGGGATTAGATTTGATGAATCAAGATTTGAAAGCGGCTAAAGAAAAAATCAAAGATGCGTTGCTAGTTAATTTAGGAAAACTCAATTCTTCTAAACCTAATGCATTCTTAACTCGCGTATTTTTTGATGCAAAATCAGATGAAATAGTTTCTATTTTTTCTGGTGGACCCAATATTTCAATTTCAGATTTAATCGATAGTCTGAATAAAATTTCTCCTTTAAATTCAAGTAAATGGGCACAAATTAAGTATTAATTGATTTTCGATAAGTATCTTAAATAGCTTTTCTTCACAAAAAATAAATAAATGATAACTTCACTTTCGATAAAAAACTATGCTTTAATTGAAAAATTAACCATCGATTTTTCTGAAGGTTTCTCTATAATTACGGGAGAAACTGGTGCTGGAAAATCAATAATTTTGGGTGCTTTGGGTTTAGTTTTAGGAAAAAGAGCCGATTTGACTTCTTTGAAAAATAAAGATGAGAAATGCGTTATTGAAGCACATTTTCAAATTTCAAAATATAATTTGCGTACTTTTTTTGAAGCGAATGACTTGGATTATGAAAATGAAACTATCATTAGACGTGAAATTTTGCCTTCAGGAAAATCGAGGGCTTTTGTAAATGATAGTCCGGTAAATCTTCAGGAGTTGCAGGAATTAGGTTTGTATTTGCTTGATATTCATTCGCAACATCAAACTCAGGAACTTTCGGATGAGAAAGTGCAGTTTGATATAATTGATGCGATTGCCAATAATAAAGAAGTGATTTTAGACTATCAATCCCTTTTGAAAAGTTATAAATCAGATAAATCCAAATTGAATGCGCTTCTCAAAAAGCAAGCAGAATCAACCAAAGAACAGGAATATAATACTTTTTTATTAGACGAATTAGTCGCTTCAAAATTAAAATCGGGTGAACAAGAATTACTTGAAGCCGATTTTGAAAAATTGAATAATGTTGAAATTATAAAAGAATCAGTCGATAAATCGTTGGCTATAGCCAATGAAGAGCAAATAGGTGTTCTTCATAATTTGAATGAAATCAAGGCTTCGTTGCAAAAGATTGCCGCGTTTTCGCCAGAATATTTTTCTTTGTTAGAAAGAATAACAAGTCTTACAATCGAATTTGACGATGTTTCGGTGGAGTTGAATCGTTGTTCGGAAAAACTAATCAATGACCCCGAACAATTAGCTTACATCAGTCAAAAATTACAACTGATTTACAATTTACAAAAAAAGCACCAAGTTTCTAGCGTTGATGAATTATTAGAAATTCAAACCAATTTAGAAAATGCTCTTTTAGAAATTGGAAACTTAGAAGAAGAAATTGCTGTGATCACGAATTCAATTGAGCAGAAAACGGCAACTTTGAATATTTTTGCTAAAACAATTCACGAGAAAAGAATGGAAGCAATTCCAATTCTATCTCAAAAACTAGTTGCTATTTTAGAAATTCTAGGAATGCCTAATGTTCGTTTTAAAATGGATATTACTGCTACTTCAACTTATTTCGAAAACGGAAAAGACGAACTCGAATTTTTATTTTCGGCGAATAAAGGAACCGATTTTGGATTATTAAAAAAAGTTGCTTCGGGTGGTGAAATGTCAAGGATTATGCTTGCTGTCAAAGCGATTTTGGCACAATATTCAAAACTTCCAACCTTGATTTTTGATGAAATCGACACGGGTGTTTCGGGTGAAATAGCGAATAAAATGGGTGCAATTATGAAAGAAATGAGTGCCAAAATGCAAATTTTTGCTATTACACATTTACCTCAAATTGCTGCAAAAGGAACGGCTCATTTCAAGGTTTCTAAATCAACCATTGGTGAAGATACCCAGTCTGAATTGAAATTATTGTCTAGCGAAGAACGGGTGATCGAAATTGCGCAAATGCTATCTGGAACTGTCGTTTCGGATTCAGCATTAAACCACGCAAAAGCCTTGTTGGGCTAAAGTAATTCCTTATATTTGTCCCCTCAAAAAAAAAGAATAATAGAATAACCGAATAACCTTTACAAATATGATTATAGAACCTAGAATGAGAGGATTTATTTGTTTGACATCTCACCCAAAAGGATGCGAGCAAAACGTAAAAAATCAAATCGAATATATCAAATCAAAAGGATCAATTGATGGGCCTAAAAAAGTTTTAGTAATTGGAGCTTCAACCGGATTTGGTTTGGCTTCAAGAATTACAGCTGCTTATGGATCTGATGCTGCTACGATTGGTGTATTTTTTGAAAAACCTCCCGTTGAAGGAAGACCAGGTTCGCCAGGTTGGTATAATTCTGCTGCTTTTGAAAAAGAAGCTACTAAAGCAGGATTGTATGCCAAAAGTATCAATGGAGATGCTTTTTCAGATGCAATAAAACGACAAACTTTAGATTTAATAAAAGCAGATCTAGGTCAGATTGACCTTGTGATTTACAGTTTAGCTTCTCCCGTTCGTGTTCATCCGGTTACGGGTGTGATGCACCGTTCGGTTTTGAAACCAATAGGTACTACTTATATCAATAAAACAGTTGATTTTCATACCGGTATCGTTTCTGATATTAGTATCGAACCTTGTCAAGATGATGATATTGCTAATACTGTTGCCGTTATGGGTGGCGAAGATTGGGGAATGTGGATCGATGCTTTAAAAGCAGAAAATCTATTGGCAAAAGGAGCTACAACCGTTGCTTATTCTTATATTGGGCCATCATTGACCGAGGCTGTTTACAGAAAAGGAACAATTGGTCGTGCCAAAGATCATCTTGAAGCGACTGCTTTTGCTATTACAGATAGCTTGAAATCTATCGACGGAAAAGCGTTTGTTTCGGTAAATAAAGCATTGGTAACCCAAGCAAGTTCAGCCATTCCTGTTATTCCTTTGTATATTTCGTTATTGTATAAAATAATGAAAGAAGAAGGAATTCACGAAGGTTGTATCGAGCAAATTCAACGTTTATTTCAAAATA
>CAILTC010000423.1 GCA_903837025.1 uncultured Bacteroidota bacterium
GAAAATGGAAACGACAGTCTTGGTTTTCCAAAAGTAAAAAGCAATGAACTTTCAAAATTATTCAGGGCTGCAAAACCTAATTTTGACAGTATTATAAATGCTGCCACTATTTTTATTGCCAATAAAAAAGCAGGAATTAAAGCGGTCGAAAATAAAAAAGTAGTACAATCTATTCTGGACAATGAAGCTGTTTTTCTTTCGAAAATGAACCAAATTGTGAGTGAATATGACAAGGAAGCACTCGAAAAAGTGAATTTACAACGAAAAACAGAATCTGTAATTTTACTCTTTACGTTGCTCATTTTGTTATTAGAGTTTCTTTTTATTTTTAAACCCACCAACAAGAAAATTGAGAAACTAATTGCTAAACTTTTATTCTCCCAGAAAAAGGCCCTAAAACTGGCTCAGGATACTGAAATCATGAGCGAAATAAAGGAAAATTCAGTTAAAGAATTGAAATCCCTTAATTACGCCATGGAAAATACGTTGCTCTATTGCCGTGTTGCGCCTGATGGTTCGCTGATACACATTGGCGAGAAATTCTCCAAATTACTGCAATACAATCCTTTCGTTTCAGACAAAACTTTTTCTCAGGTTTTGACACCAATAGAAAAGGAACAACTCATCATTGACCGGATTATTTCTCAACGCCATCGAAGCGGCTGGCAAGGCGAAATGAATATTACCAATAGAAATGGCGAATTAATTTGGCTTGATATCTCGATGGTTCCCGTGACGATAACCAAGGAGGAATCCGAACTTTTAATTATCTGTTTTGATATTAGCGAACGTAAAAAAGCCGAGGAAGAAGTTGAACGGTTGAATGTTGAAAATGTCACTCATAAAATCAACCAACAAAAAGAGATTTCGAGTAAAATTGTCGAAAATCAAGAAAACGAACAAAATCGAATTGCCAGAGAAATACATGATGGTATCGGACAAATGCTTACGGGATTAAAATTTAGTCTCGAAAGTATTAATTTAGAGGACAAGGAGAAAACGGCTCAAAAAATCGAATACCTAAAAGCACTGTCTCTAGACATTATCAAAGGGGTTCGAACAGCTACTTTCAATTTGATGCCGCCGGAATTGAGCGATCACGGCGTCAATTCGGCATTGGCAAAACTAGCGCAAGAATTGTCAAAATTGACGGGTAAAAACGTTCTTTTTTACAATAAGTCCAATTTTGACCAACGCCTAGATTCTTTGATTGAAATCAATATTTACAGATTGACTCAAGAAGCCATCAATAACGCTATAAAATATGCCGATTCTTCTCATATTATCGTACAGCTTTCGCATAGTAATAATATGTTGAGTATTACGATTGATGATAATGGCAAAGGATTTGATATCGTTGAAGCCGAAAAAAAGAGAAATAGCGAATCCGGAATGGGATTGCTTTTTATGAAAGAAAGGATTCAATACATTAACGGACGAGTTTTTATCAAATCAATTCCTGGTGAAGGAACTCGAATCACCTTTAATATTCCGATTTAACAAATTGCATAAGGTATAACGCAGATTTCAGATAATAGCTTTCAGAACGCAGCTTTCAGTTTGCAATCTGCAACCTGAAAACTGAAAATTGCTATCTGTTTTTTTGTTTATTGAAATATACGTACATTAGCGCTTGATTAGATGAATATACGTAAAATATAAATCCAAAATTAAGTACCTTATGAGTAATCCTATTCGAGTTGTTTTGGCAGATGATCACGTTTTTGTGCGTGACGGTATTAAGTCATTATTAGAAAATGAAGCTAATATAGAAGTTGTGGGCGAAGCTACAGACGGTGATGAAGCACTTAAAATCGTAGAAACAACAAAGCCTGACTTACTAATTTTAGACATTAGAATGCCTAATAAAAACGGTATTGAAGTAGTTGAACAATTAAGAGGTCAAAATAATCAAGTCAAAATTGTAATGCTATCCATGCACGAATCAGAGGAATATGTTTTGAAATCTATCAAAGCAGGTGCCGACGGTTATTTGTTAAAAGGATCTAGTAAAGAAGAATTTCTCAAAGCTTTACACACAGTTGCTGATGGAGGGAAGTATTTTAGTGGTGATATTTCATCGATATTAATAGGGCAACTTAGTCATTCGAATGTTGCTATAGAAAAGAAAAATCCCATTGAAGACGATTTGACGATTACCAAAAGAGAAAAAGAAATCCTAAAACTATTATTATCCGGAAAAGGGAATAAAGAAATTGCAGAAGCTTTAGCAATCAGTAAACGTACCGCCGAAGTGCACCGTTTCAATTTGATGAAGAAATTGAAAGTGAAGAATCTTATCGAACTTTCTAATAAAGCAACCGAATATTCCTTACTATAATTTTTCAAAATATCATAAATACGTATTTTGATTTAGTAAAATACGTATAAATACTTAATTATTTTTATAAACCTGCGTTTTAGCAGGTTTTTATTTTTTATTAGTACTTAGATTTGTCAAAAAATATAAGTATTATGAAAACAGAAAACTCTTTATCACAATCCCATCGAATTTTATTTTTAAACACACTTGCTTTTACTGTTTGTTTTGCCTGTTGGACATTAAATGGAGTATTAGTAACTTTTTTAGTTGATAATGGAATATTCAAATGGGATGTCGTTCAGGTGGGCTGGTTATTAGGAATTCCTATTTTGACGGGTTCATTAATGCGTTTACCAATGGGTATTTTAACGGATAAATTTGGCGGAAAATACGTGTTCTCTTTTTTGCTTCTACTTTGTTCGATTCCGTTGTTTTTACTTCCTTTTGCGAACAGCTTTTTTATGTTTGCCGTTTTAAGTTTCTTATTCGGGATGGTGGGAACCGGCTTTGCAGTAGGAATTGGTTTCACCTCTGTTTGGTACCCTAAAGAATGGCAAGGTCGCGCATTGGGTATTTTCGGAATGGGAAATGCGGGTGCTGCCATAACAACTTTTATGGCGCCTTCTTTATTGAATCATTTTTCTATCGAAGATCCTCAAAATGGATGGAAGATTTTACCTGTAATTTATGGAGTTGCATTAATTGTAATAGGAGTATTGTTTTTGATATTTACGAAAAATAAAAAAGTAGAAAAATCAAATAAAACGATTCCACAAATGCTTTCGACATTAAAAAGCGCAAGAGTATGGCGATTTGGAGCGTATTACTTCCTCGTTTTTGGATTCTTCGTTGCCTATTCACAATGGTTATTACCTAACTTTATGAATGTATATCAAACCAGTTTGGTCATGGGTGGAATGTTTGCCACCATGTTTAGTTTGCCTTCTGGAATAATTCGTGCCTTTGGAGGTTATTTATCGGATAAATTTGGAGCTCGAAAAGTGATGTATTGGGTTTTGTGTTCATCTGTAGTTTTGAGTGCTTTGCTTATGATTCCGAAAATGGATATTACCACGGCTGGTCCTGGTGTTATGGCGGGTAAAAAAGGAATTGTTACCGAAGTTTCTGAAACGAATGTTAAAGTAGGGGGTAAGGATTTTCCAATCAATAAAAAAGTAGAAAAACCAACGGAAAATTCCATTTTTCCAACACATAATTCTTGGCAAGAAGTGGTGGTGACACAAAATCAAGAAGTGAAGAAAAAAGAATTATTAGCCAAAGGAATTACGGCTATTCACTTTGATGCCAATATGTGGGTCTATTTAATTTTGGTTATCCTAATTGGTATTTCTTGGGGAATCGGGAAAGCGGCGGTTTACAAACATATTCCCGATTACTTCCCGAATGAAGTGGGAGTAGTAGGCGGAATGGTAGGATTGTTAGGCGGTCTTGGAGGATTTGTTGGTCCTATTATCTTTGGTTATTTATTGACAGCCACTGGTTTTTGGTCGAGTTCTTGGATACTTGTATTAGTATTTTCTGTACTATGCTTGATTTGGATGCACCATACCGTTACCAAAATGATGAAC
>CAILTC010000424.1 GCA_903837025.1 uncultured Bacteroidota bacterium
GACTTTACTCTATATCCAACAGAAATTATAACATCAAGACTGTAAAACTTTACTGGTTTATCTGAACTACTAATGTGCAAAATTTGCACATTGCTTTTTTCTTCCAGTTCGCCCTCATTGAAAATATTACCAATATGTTTGGTTATTACGCTTCTATCTCTTTGAAACAGTTCCGCCATTTGCTCTTGATTGAGCCAAACGGTTTCGTTTTCTAAACGGGTTTGTATTTTAGTGGTGCCGTCTTCTGTTTGGTAAATGATGATTTCACTTTGCATAACTTCTATTATTATAAATTATCCTGAGGAAAAGTTAACAACAAATCTCTGTAATACTCATATTGTTTTTTTCTTAACTCTATTTCTTTTGGCAAACCTTCGCTTATAGAAGTAGTTAAAATGTCAAATTTGTCTAGAATAGCAACTATACGTTCTTGTTCTTCTTTGGAAGGAACTGGAATTATTGCTTTACCTAAACCTTTTGCATTAATAGCTGATATTTTACCAGAAGAAATGTGTTTTTTAATTTGATCATGGAATTGTTTGGTGCGTGTAAAATATGCCACAAACTTGGGGTTTAATATTGTTTTATAAGAAAAACATGCATCGTGAACAACTACACCTTCTTCACCTAACCAAGCCGTTCCCATTCCGATATCTTCGATTGTTTCACCTGCTGCTACTATCACTACATCACCTTTATTGGCAACTCGTAGATTTTTATTTTTAACTAGTTCTTCACTCAAAAAGGATTTTGTTTTATCTGCCCAAGTTCCATAATGTGTGTACATTTCGCCGTAATGAATAACCGAAACTCCTTCGGAAATCAAATCAGTTTTTACAAAGCGTTTACCCCTTTGAAACACTCCAATACTTTCATCATCCATTGGTAAATGTTGTACTTTATTTTTATCTAAGGAGTACAACTTCTCTCTATAATGACTATATTGCATTTTACGTGCTGTAAGCTCTGCTGTAAGCTCTGCTGTAAGCTCTGCTGTAAGCTCTGTAAAAGAATCGAGAATTGCAACTATTTTTTGTTGAATTTTGAGGGATGGGATGGGAATTATTACACCTTGTATTTGGTCTTTACGCAAATTTGTTTGGCTAGCGCCATCATCAAATTTCAGTAACTGAGGTGTGCGATTTAAAAAGTAGTTTAGAAACTTTGGGAATAATATATTGTTATCCTTAACCCTAATCCCACCAATGCGCTGATTCAAAGTATATTTGTCATTTTCTTCTACGAAAAATGTCTTAGAAAGAGCTTTTCCATTAGGTAAATCACTCATAACTATTAAAATGTCTTCGCAAAACAATGGACAAATTTGTTCTTCTGAAAATTTAGCTACTTTACCATTGGTCGAAATAAACTTTGAGTTAACGACAATATATTTACCATTTTCTGTAATACCCTTCTCGTGACCTTTACCGTTAGTAAAATCAGTTACTTCCCCTAAAGTTTTCCACTCAACAGCAACTCCGTCTAATAATTTTTCTAAATAATTCATGCTTCAATCTCGTTTATAATTTCATCAATATCCGCACGCAGTTTATTTATTTTTATTACTGTTTTAGTAACTTCTTTGTTTAAGTCAACTATGTTAGTTTTTACTCGGTTATCTTTAGGTTCGACATAAGAGTTTACCGATAGGTTATAATCGTTTTTAGCAATTTTAGTATTGTCGATAGATTTTGCAATATGTTCTACATCGACTTTACTATCAAATAATTCCATTATTTTATCAATATGTTTATCGGTCATCATATTGTTATTGGTAACCTTCTTAAAGAAATCTTCACCACTTGCATCAATAAACTGAGTGGTGGTATCGGTCTTATGTTTTGAAAGTACCAGAATTGTTACCGCTATAGAAGTTCCGTAAAACAAATTGGGTGCTACAGAGATTATGGTTTCTACAAAATTATTATCCACTAAGTATTTTCTAATTTTTTGTTCGGCACCACCACGATAAAAATTACCAGGAAAACAAACTAAAGCAGCTCTTCCTTTACTGGAAAGATAACTCAGTGCATGCAGTACAAATGCAAAATCTGCTTTTGATTTAGGAGCAAGTACTCCAGCAGGAGCAAAACGGTCGTCATTAATCAGTGTTGGGTCGCCATCACCAATCCAGTTTACCGAATAAGGAGGATTAGATACAATAGCATCAAATGGTTTGTCATCAATAAAGTGAGGGTGATGAAGTGTATCACCTAAAGCTATATTGAATTTATCGTAATTGATGTTGTGCAAAAACATGTTCATACGGGCCAAATTATAAGTCGTATGGTTTATTTCTTGACCGAAAAATCCCTCTTCAATAATGTGGGCATCGAAGTGTTTTTTTGCTTGTAATAGTAAAGAACCCGAACCCGCAGCAGGATCATAAATTTTGTTTACTTTTTCTTGTTTGTGCATTGCCAATTGCGCAATAAGCTTAGACACGTGCACTGGTGTAAAAAACTCCCCACCTGATTTTCCAGCATTTGCTGCATAATTGCCAATAAGAAATTCATAGGCATCACCAAAAAGGTCAATTTCATTGTCTTCAAAATTACCAAAATTAAGTTCTTCAACCCCTTTTAAAACAGAAGCTAAACGACTGTTTTTGCTTTCAACTGTGTTTCCAAGTCGAGTACTGGTTGTGTCGAAATCGGCAAACAAGCCTTTTATATCTTCCTCTGATGGATACGCATTTGCGGAACTTTCGATAGCATTAAAAATGGCTTTTAAATCTGTGTTCAGGTTTGGATTGGTATTCGCAGTTTTTGCAACGTTTATGAAAAGTTGACTCGGATAAATAAAATATCCCTTTGTTTTGATTGCATCATCTTTTATTTCTGGTGTTATAACATCATCTGATAAGCTTGCATAATTTATACTATCATCACCACCTTCAATATATTTTGTGAAATTTTCACTAATAAATCGATAGAATAGATCGGGAAGAGCACACGTCTGAA
>CAILTC010000425.1 GCA_903837025.1 uncultured Bacteroidota bacterium
ATCAAAAATTCACCGTGTAAAAGTAACAGGAGCCGATCTTAATTATATCGGAAGCATTACTATTGACGAAACATTACTTGAGGCTTCGAACATTATCGAAGGCGAAAAAGTATCGATTGTAAACATCAATAATGGCGAAAGATTTGAAACGTATGCCATCAAAGGGGCTAAAAATTCTGGCGAAATAACCCTTAACGGTCCTGCAGCTAGAAAAGTACAACGAGATGATATTATTATCATTATTTCGTATGCGACGATGGATTTTGAAGAAGCCAAAATCTTCAAACCTTGGGTTATTTTTCCCAATGAAAATGGCAATTCGCTGACTTAAAAAAACTGCTCTTTTTTAAAAAAATTAAATCCTTTTTTTTGAATATTCTTTAGACTAAATTTGAATTTAATTTAGTTCTAAATAATGTCAAAAGTAAAAACCTCCTTTTTTTGCCAAAATTGTGGCGCCCAATATTCGAAATGGCAAGGCCAATGCAATTCCTGCAAAGAATGGAATACCATCGCCGAAGAAATTATCCAAAAAGAAGAAAAATCAACTTGGAAAAGTGAATCGGTTGCTACTAGCAAAGCACCAAAACCATTACGCATCAACGAAATTGATTCGACCCAAGAAATCCGAATGGACACCACCGATGGTGAACTAAATCGCGTACTAGGTGGCGGAATCGTTCCTGGTTCTTTAATCCTTTTGGGCGGTGAACCCGGCATTGGAAAAAGCACTCTTTTACTCCAAATTTCTTTGAAATTGCCTTATAAAACCTTGTATGTTTCGGGTGAAGAAAGCCAAAAGCAAATCAAGATGCGTGCCGAAAGAATCACGCCAAACGGTGATAATTGCTACATTCTTACCGAGACAAAAACTCAAAATATCTTCAAACAAATTGAAGCCATCGAACCCGAAATCGTCATTATCGATTCCATTCAAACGCTTCATACCGATTATATCGAATCGACGCCGGGAAGTATTTCTCAAATTCGGGAAACCACAGCCGAACTCATAAAATTTGCCAAAGAAAGCAATATCCCCGTGATTTTAATTGGTCACATTACCAAAGATGGAAACATTGCCGGTCCCAAAATTTTAGAACATATGGTCGATACCGTTTTGCAATTCGAAGGCGATCGAAATCATGTTTATCGTATTTTGCGTTCGCTAAAAAACCGTTTTGGATCCACTGCCGAAATCGGAATTTATGAAATGCTCGGTAACGGTTTGCGCGAAGTTTCGAATCCCTCCGAGATATTGATTTCGCACAAAGACGAGGAATTATCAGGAACCGCAATTGCATCAACGCTCGAAGGAATGCGTCCGCTGATGATCGAAATTCAATCTCTTGTAAGCACCGCAGTTTACGGAACACCGCAACGTAGCACAACAGGTTATAATGCCAAAAGACTGAATATGATTCTGGCTGTTTTAGAAAAAAGAGCCGGTTTCAGGCTTGGCGCCAAAGATGTATTTTTGAATGTAACCGGTGGAATTTCGGTAGATGATCCTGCTATTGATTTGGCCGTTGTCGCCGCCATTTTATCATCGAATGAAGATATTCCGGTCAATAAAGATTTTTGTTTTGCTGGCGAAGTGGGACTCTCGGGCGAAATTCGTCCCGTTAATCGGGTGGACCAACGCATTCAAGAAGCCGAAAAATTAGGGTTTTCGACCATTTTTGTTTCGAAATACAATAAAATCGCTTTGAAAAACACCATTATAAAAATCCGATTAGTAGCGAAAATTGAAGATGTAGCGAGTGAGTTGTTTGGGTAGAAATCAATTTTAAAAACGATATTATTACATACATCACATTTTGTCATTTCGACGAAGGAGAAATAAAATACAATAGCAAACAAAATATTTAAAACAAAAAACACTTAAATTATGAATCTAAAACTTTCCTTTATTGGGCTACTATTTATGGCAATTCCATTTATTTCGAATGCGCAACAGTCCGTTAATTCAAATTCTTTTCCCGTTCAAATAACAACAGCAAACGGAATTATTGAAGGCGAATTCGACACGAAAACCAATATTCAAAGCTTCAAAGGAATTCCTTTTGCGCAAGCGCCAGTGGGTGATTTGCGCTGGAAAGCGCCTCAACCAGTTGTAAATTGGACAGGAATTAAACAAACCAAAAAATTTGGCCCACGAGCCATGCAATCCAATTTATTTGGCGATATGGGTTTTAGAAGTGACGGCATAAGCGAAGATTGTTTGTACTTAAACGTTTGGTCACCAGCTAAATCTTCGGACGAAAAACTTCCTGTTTTGGTCTATTTCTATGGTGGTGGTTTTGCTGCCGGGGATGGTTCAGAAAATCGTTATGACGGCGAAAATATGGCCAAAAAAGGAATTGTAACGCTAACGGTAAATTACCGTTTGGGAATTTGGGGATTTTTCTCGCACCCAGAATTAACCAAGGAATCCCCTAATCATGCTTCGGGAAATTATGGTTTTCTAGACCAAAATGCCGCCTTAAAATGGGTTCAAGCTAATATTGCCCAATTTGGTGGCGACCCGAAACGAGTGACAATTGCTGGAGAATCGGCTGGATCCATTGCTGTAAGTGCCCAAATGGCTTCGCCTTTATCTAAAAATCTGATTGCAGGCGCTATTGGCGAAAGCGGTGGTTCATTTTATCCAACTTTAGCTCCTATACCGTTGGCAGAAGCCGAAAAAACAGGCGTTGATTTTGGACAAAAAATTGGTGCAAAATCCTTAAAAGAGCTTCGCGCGATGTCTACTTTAGAACTATATCAAAAATCAAGCGGATCAAGTATGGGCGTTTTCAAAACTACTATTGACGGCTATTTTATTCCAAAGCCTTTGCCTGAAATTTTTGAAGCCAAACAACAAGCCATGGTTCCTTTGTTATTGGGATGGAATTCGGAGGAAATGAATTACCACGCACTTGGGTTCGGAAAAGAACTGACAAATGAGAATTATACTCAAAAAATCAAGGAATTATATGGATCAAAAGCATCGCAAGTTTTACAATTATATCCAGCGGGAACTCCCGAAGTTACCGAGCAATCTGCGACTGATTTAGCTGGCGATCGATTTATTGCTTACAGCACTTGGAAATGGTTCGATTTGCATCGAAAAAATAGCGCACAACCAGTATATCGTTATTACTTTTCGAAACCAAGACCCGAAATGCGAGATAACGATTTAGAAGCTGGCCTTGCGGGTGGCGTCATCAAGAAAGATAAAAATGCTCCAAAAGCTACCAAACCAAAAGGCGCTGTTCACTCGGCAGAAATTGAATATGCTATGGGAAATTTAGCAACCAATAAAAATTACGCTTGGACAGAAGATGATTATAAAGTTTCGGAAACAATGATGAATTATTTCGCCAACTTTATTAAAACTGGCAATCCAAACGGTGAAAAATTATCGGTTTGTCCTGTGGCAAAAGACGATAAAAATACAGAAATCATGGTAATTGATTTGGATTCGAAATCAAAAAAAGCGGAGAACGATGCACGCTACTTGTTCTTAGACAAGGAGTATACAAAAAAATAAACAGTACTACTCAAGATTTTAAAAAGCAGTGTCATTCTATTTTGATACTGCTTTTTTTATTTTATGTTAAAAACTGAATATCAGAAGGTTAATTTTATTTATTTAGTAATAAAAACAAAAAATTGTGTATGCGTTCCATTATTTCTTTGTAAATTTATAGAAGATCATTTTCAATAAAAAATAGAAAATGAAGCCAAAACGGATTATAAAATTTCTTTTTTAACATAAATAATAAAATCATGGAAAAATTAGTTGGCATTTGGATAGACACCAAAAAGGCAATAATTGTCACTCTTGATGGTCAGAAAGAAGAAAAAATTATGGAAGTTGATTCTGAAGTTGAAAACAGAATTTACCACAATAAAGAAGGAGATAAAGGAACTTTTTCCGGAAGTCATCACAGCGATAGCGAAACAAAATTTGACAATCGAAAAAAAGAGGAAATAGATTATTATCTGAAAGCGGTAATGTCCTACATCAAGGGTTCGGATTATCTTTATATATTTGGTCAGATCGGAAGAGCGTCGTGTAGGGAAAGAGTGTCTTC
>CAILTC010000426.1 GCA_903837025.1 uncultured Bacteroidota bacterium
ATTGCGATGAAGGATTTGGAAATTCGTGGAGCGGGAGATTTATTGGGTGGCGAACAAAGTGGTTTCATCAACGAAATCGGTTTTGACACCTATCAAAAAATCATGAATGAAGCCATTGATGAATTGAAGGAAAATGAATTCAAGGATTTGTATGAAAACGAGGAAAGCGGAGTCGAAAAAGAATATGTAAAAGACCTTCAAATCGACACCGATTTTGAATTGTTGTTTTCGGATGAATACATCAATAATGTTACGGAACGCTTGAGTTTGTATAACGAACTAGGTAATGTGAAAAACGAAGAAGAATTGGTTGTTTTCCAAAATAAATTGATAGACCGTTTTGGTCCAATGCCACCACGAGCTAATGCTTTGATGAACAGTATTCGCATCAAATGGGTGGCAACTCGAGTGGGAATCGAAAAATTGGTAATGAAAAAAGGCAAGATGATTGGCTATTTTGTTGCCGATCAAAACTCGGATTATTACACCTCGAAACGCTTTCATCAAATGCTACAGTTTGTCCAAAAAAACAGTGCTATTTGCGTCATGAAAGAAAAGCAAACACCAGCAGGATTACGCCTTTTGCTGACTTTTGATAATGTGAAAACTACAAGAAGAGCGCTGGAATTGATGGAAATGTTGGGGAAATAATTTATTTTTAAATATGAAGAAACAAAATTTATACCTTTGTTACACTAAAATTTTAAGTTATGAATTTAGCTGCTAGAAAATATAATTTTATTCAAGAGTTGACTACGATTGACGAAAAGTTGTTGGAAAAGCTTGAAATTATTTTAAAAACCAGTAAAAGAGATTGGTTTGCTGAATTGAATTCAAAAGAAAAATTAGAAATTGAAATCGGTTTAAAACAAGCAGAAAACGACGAATTTATAAGTCACGAAACCGTAATGAATAAATTTGCCAAATGGCATTAAAAAAACCAACCTCTAATTCTTCAAATCCTTAATCACTTTAAACGCAACATCTACTTGTTCTTCACTAACTAAAATAGTAAATTCATTTGAAGTCGAAATCACTTCATTGATGATGATTCCTTCCCAAGCCAAGCGTTGGAAAATGAAATAATAAATCCCAGGAATAACGATATTTTCTTTAGGTAATTTTACCGTGATCGAAGCTAGATTGTCTAGTTTTTGAATCAATTTTTCGTTGGCAAAATGTTTGTCAACCAAGTAATTGACGCTATTACTCACAACGATATTGGTTTCATTTACACCTCTTGAAGACGTATAAAAAATATCTGGAAAAACATTGATATCGGTAATCAAATCGGCTTGTTTGTTTAAAACAGTTTCCGATGCTGCAAATGTATAATCGGTTAACGCGGAACGAACGGTGATTTCGCCAATGTTTTTTATTACTTTATTTATTTTATGATTCAGTCTAAAATCCAATTCTTCGGTCAGCCTTTTTAGTGCCATAACTACAGCGCCTTGTTTCACTTCTTTTCCGAAATCACTTTCTAATTCGACCATTATATTCCTAGAAAGTGAGGTCAAATTGATTATCCCAAGTGACAATGCGTTTAATAAAAAAGGCTTTGTTTTGATGTAATTTTCTACAATTGAAGAAACTGTTTTCATGATAATTGGATTTTAATAAGTTTTCATATGTTCGATATATTTTTCCTTTATAAACCCCAAAAGGGTTGTTTTAATCTAACAAAAACTTATGCAAAGATAAATAAAAAAACAATTTGTTATAAATTCAACAACATTTATTTGGAATTAAAAATGATAAAAGGCATCAATTAAGTGTTCGATGACAAAAGATTTGCCTTCTTTATGAACAGCGATGATGTCAAAACGAACTTCAATGTCCAGATCTTTAGAAACAACATATTCATTCACTGCTTTTACTAATAGTTGAATTTTCTTGGGTTTTACAAAGTCCTGAGGTAAACCAAAATCTAACGAAGACCTCGTTTTTACTTCGACAATGGCCAGAATATTTTCTTTTTGAGCGATAATGTCTATTTCGGCTTTCTGAAAAGTCCAGTTGGTTTCCAGAATCGTGTAACCGTCTTTCCGAAGAAATTCGACAGCCAATTTTTCGCCCAATTTTCCTAATTCGTTGTGATCGGCCATTTAGATTTTTTATTGAAGATTGCTTCGCCAGTTCGAGCAAAGCTCTCGGGTAACGATTTTTGATTTCAGATTTTGTGTTCGTAAATAAAATTTTGCCACAAAGGCGCAAAGGCACAAAGGAAGCATATCCCACGGTTTCAAACGTGGGATTGGTTGGTTGGTTGGTTGAAAAATTCCCCACGGTTTCAACCGTGCGCTATAGATTAAAACGATGAATAAATAGTACTCAAAAGTTTAAAAATTTGCGTCTTTGTGCCTTCGTGGCAAATCATTACTCAAAAGTCAGCTTTGAAGTTTTTTTGTTTAATTCTAATGAAACTTTTTTGCCAAAAATCAAGGCTCTGTTGTCGTGAAAATGTCCTGCTGGAAAATTATAAAGAATAGGAAACGAATATCCTTTGGTTACATCTTCGATAATTTGGTTGGCATTTTTCCCCCACGGAATGTCATTATCTCTCATTTTTGTCATGCCGCCAACAATCAAAGCGCTCAAGCCATCAAAGCATCCGCAGCGTTTAAGGCTCATCATCATCCGATCGATATGGTATAAATATTCATCGATATCTTCGATAAAAAGAATTTTTCCTTTGCAATCTATTTGCGTTTTCGAACCCATTAGGCTGTACAAAATCGATAAATTCCCGCCTACGATTTCGCCTTTGGCATTTCCAAGACGATTGGCAGCATCAAAAGGCATTTCATAATTCAGGCTTTCGCCAAAGAGTGCTTTATGCAAACTTTCGATGGTTTCGGGAGTGGCTTTTGCAACTGTTATTGGCATCGCACCATGAATGGACGCGATATTTAATTGGTTTAAATAACTGTGAATTACGGTTACATCGCTGAAACCAACAATCCATTTTGGGCTTTTTTCGAATTGGGTAAAATCCAATAAATCAATCATTCGAACCGTTCCGTAACCCCCACGAATACACCAAATCGCCTTGATATTTGGGTTGTCCATTTGATGCTGAAAATCGTCGGCTCGCTGAATATCGGTTCCGGCTAATTGATTGTAATCTAATCCGTTGGTTTTTCCGATAACGACTTCCAGCCCCCAACTATGCAGTAAATCTATAGCAGGTTTTAGATTATCGTCAATGTTTTTTCGGGCTGTTGATACAATAGCTACAGTATCTCCTTTTCGTAAATAGGGTGGTATTTTCATTTGTGTTTGCGCTTGAATATTCGAAAATTGTATAGCAAAAATAAGCAATACAAGTGGATATGAAATAGCTTTAATGTTTAAAAGGTAATGTCGGAAAGCATTCATATTCTACTGAGATTTAAAATCGTTTTGAAGTAGCAAATATAATGACTCATAGGATTAATTTACGATAATATCATCTATTTCGATTGTAGTGGTAACCGCAGAGGTGCCACTATATTCAAAAATAAAGAAGCCATTCCCTGTTAACTTTGCCGGAATAACATAAATCCCACTATTGACAAAACTCGATGCGTATCCGTTAACGTTACCGCTTGAAATCACAAAATTAGCCGTTATATCAACAAGCGAAGCTTTGCTCATATCGCCTTTCGGTACATAATTGGTCGAGTAATATACTTTTAAAACCGAACCCAAATTAAAGCCATCTTTAGTCTTGAACGAAAATTTATTTCCCGGAGTAAAGGCAACCGGCATCGCCAAATAAGTCTTGTTAGAACCTCCAGAACCAAACGACGACATTTGAATGTATTTGTTCGCGCTAAGCAATTTGACATCCCAATATCTCGAACCAAAATAAGCATCATTTACATATTTTGCGAAGACGGCTCCTTTTGTTGTTACGGCATAACTTTGAAAAGTTTCTGTGAAAGTGGGCAAATATTTCAGGGCTGTTCCGCCAATGGGCAAAATGTAATCTACCCTTGGATTTGGCATATTTACATCCCGTTGGGTACGCATAATTATTTGATAAACAGAATTGTATTTCGTCAAAACACCTCTTATTTTCCCTCTTCCGGACGGAACTTTATAACCGGAAAAATTGGCGTATCGGCTTGTTCTCACAATCAAGGAATTGGTTCCGTTTGTGATATATAAGCTCGAATCGAAATCATCATTTCTAAAGGTGTCGTACATTCCGCTTGAAGATTCATCGGTAAATTGTACGTTGTCAAACTCGACCAAAGTATTCAAAAAAAGATCCGAATTGGCTTGGGCCAAAGTGATGTGATGTACTAGATCCTCTTCACTAACCAAATTGCACGATGGAATTAGATAATTTTTATAGTCAGCCAATCGATCTACGACATATTGATCCGTTGGAGCAGCGCCAAACGTCAATCCTGCAGCGAGACTTGTTGGATTGGCAAATGCTAGTCCTTTTAGTTTTAGATATACTTTTTTACCAGGCTGAAGATTTTTGGTGTACACATTGACCTCATCTATCGAAAGATTAAATCCTTTTGTGCCGTCTAAAGGTTGACAATACATGCTTTTATAGAAATTCCCGCCTTCATCGCTCGAAATTACGTAAGCCTCAATGATATCGTCAGCAGAATATAATGGAGTATTTGGAATCACACTCGGACTTTTTGCAACGGGATTTACGGCCACCGCATAAATATTGACCACCTCTTTTGTTTTTGATAATCCCGGATTGACGCAGTTATCAGGAACAGGAGTTTTGAAAGTATCCTTTACACAACTGGTAAAAAAAGCAGATGCTGAAATTAGGACAACGATTATTTTTATTTTCATAACTCTGATTTTAAAAGGTTAAATAGATGTTTACCATATAGGTTCTTCCGTATCCGTAGAAGTATTTTGGCGAAAATACACTTGGTCCACTGCTTTGATGATCTTCAAATTCTTGTCGGTAAGTGGCATTTCTGGATTGCTCATAACCGCCTGTTTTATAGGTGATATCGAGAACATTATTCACGGTTGCAAAAAGGCCTAAAGACTTTGTTTTCATTCGCCAAGATTTTCCACCAACTAAATTAATTAGGAAGAACGAATCGAATTTCTCTTGTTTTAGATATTGATCGGCTAGTGTTTGATCTATTTTTATTCCCGCATTGTCAATGTTGGTGTAGAAATTATCGGTTCTCAATAGCGAAGAAACCCCCAGATAATCCTCCGCCAAATAATTGGCATTGGCACCAACCCACCAGAATTTTGGATCTCTGTATTCTATCCCAAACGAATAGGCTTGTTGAGGCATTCCGGCTTGTTTATAACCCGCTAATTTCGCTTTTCCGTAGCTCGTTATGGTGGAAGAAGCGTCGTCGGTCAAACTCACATTCGGATTATTGGTAATGGTATATTCGCCATAAGCCGCAACGCCCGTGAGTTTAATTGTCGAAGTTATTTGATACTCTAAACCTACTTCAAGTCCTCTGTTTTTTTTATTCATTCCCGTAACAACTTCCGAAACATAAGCGCCGTTTCCGCTACTATTTACGGCATCAGCGTAATAATAATTGATATTTGTTGCATTTAATGTTTCGGAGAAATAGCCAGTAAATCTTGCTTTAAAAACGGGTGTTTTTAGGATATAACTGCAATCTAGTGCTTTGATAGTTTCGCTTGTAATCCCGTCTGTGGAAGAATTGTTTACGCGAGCATTTGGAAAAACGTCTTTGGTATTGGGTGATTTTGACATATAAATGGCGTTGCAATCGATATAATTTCTTCCATTTATTTTATAGGTTAAACCGCCTTTGAATCCGAAATTATCAAAATTTATTTTATCGCTTTTACCCAAAGAATTTGCGGGATAATAGCCGTTTTTATACAAGCCTTCTCTTTGATAACCAGATCTTGAGAAGGATTGCGCCAAATAGAAATCAACCTTTTTATAGGTGAATTTGAATTGGGTATAGGCTTCGAGTTTTGTGGCAACAATGTTATAATTATAGCCATAATGTTGACCAACGCCTATTGTTCGAAAAGGATTATTCAAATCGGATTGTTGTTGGTCTTCGGTTAAACCAAAAGTGCTGATGTCTGTAAAGTGGCTTCCGCCCAATAAATCCTGCATATTCTTGAAATTCTTGGTTTTCGAATACAAATAATTGGCCCCAACCGAAAGTAAAATGTTATCAGAAAGTTGGCTGGAGAAATTCGAATTTGCAGCAGTGCTGTTTTCGTCATTTCGATCTTCATACAAAGCAAATCGACTTCCGTTTGCCAAGTTTTCTGCGTTAACTTTGTACATGTTTTTCCAATCCAATTGCGGATTTGCAAGGAAATTATTTTTGGTAGTTGCTGCATTGGAAATATTTGTAGGGCTGCCGCCAACATACATGCCATTCGAAAATAAATTGGCATAATAACTGGGCAATTTTCTGTAATAAGTAGGATCCGGATTATCGGCTTTTGTAAAATCGATACGGCTATTTCCAATCTGTCCCGTTTGATAGGAAATCGTGGTGTTCCAATTGGTTTTGGAATCTATTTTCCAATAATGAGTTAGCATAAACAAAGGTTCGTTGGTGTTTTTAACTCTCGAATTTCTTATTTTTCCTTCTTGCATACCCCAATACGAATTGTATTTAAGACCTTCCAAATCGGATAATTCAGCAGTATTTGGAGCATTTTTACCTCTTTTGTTTTGGGCATAAATAGCCGTAAAATTCAAGCTTTGCGAGTCGTTTAATTTCTTTTCGACACTTATAAATAATGAATTTGCTCCATAATCAGTTCCTTCATAATAACCCTTTTGAGCCGATCGCCTTGATCCAGAAACCACATAAGCCCAGCCGTTTTTATTCATCCCCGATGCCGAAGTTGCCATTGCTCTATAACTATAATTGGTATTGGTGTTTAGGAATGAGATTCTATTTCCTGCTCGAAAAATAGAGGCGCGTGTGTTTATTTCTTGGGTTCCTGCAATTCCGCCAAAAGCATAATCCGAGGGAGCCGAACCATTTGAAAATTCTTGAATTTTTGTGGCATCATTCAAACCGCCCCAATTGCTGTATTGTGGTCTTCCGTCTGCAACACGATTCATCGTAATGCCATTGATTAGGACCTTTGAATATTCGTTGTCAATTCCCCTGACGCTAAATCGAGCGGCACCAAAATTATATACAGCCGCTTGCAAAAAAGCATCTCGTGAGGATTGAAGCATACTTGTGGTGCTTTCGGAACTGCTGTTGTCATCGTCCAAATCGTTTTCGCTGATCGTAATTATTGCCGATTCCCGTTCTTGCGTTAGATCCGATTCTAAAGCAATTGTGTCTAAATCGAGTGGTTTTCCTTCGATAATTTCAATTTGTAGTAATTGCTCTTTGTAGCCTTCACTTTTGATTAATAGCAATTGTTCGCCAGAAATTATTTCTTCAAAAGAAAATTTTCCGTTCGCATCGGTTAGTTGTGTGAAATTGGTATTTTGAATCGAAACAACTACATTTTCAATGGATTTTTGCGTTTTAGAATCTATTATTCTTCCTGAAACCACCGTTTTCGATTGTCCGAAACAAATAACCATTTGCAAAACGAATAAAATAGTATAATTAAGTTTTTTCATAATAAAAAATGACTATTTGTAAGATAAATTATTTATTTTAAAGGGGTTAAGATACATTATAAACAAATATCAATTACATTTGGTAATGAATTTTTATAAGAAAAATATTAAAATTTTAAACAATGAAAAAAATTATTATCATTTTAATTATTTTATCTTCACTTTTTGGAGTCAAAGCGCAATCCAAAAAATATAGGGTACACACTGTTGCTTTTTATAATTTCGAAAATTTATTCGACACCATCAAAGGAGCTAATTATGATGGGGATTGGTTGCCCAACGGAGCACAACATTGGACGTCAAAAAAATACAATCAAAAACTAGAAAATCTTTCGAAAGTGCTGATGCAAATTGGCACGAACGACCAGCAAAAAGAAGCACCAACATTTATTGGATGTTCCGAAGCTGAAAATCGTGGCGTTCTCGAAGACTTGATAAAAAAACCGAATCTTGCGGGTATCGATTACGGAATTGTGCATTTTGATTCCCCTGACAAACGCGGAATTGATGTGGCGTTATTGTATCAAAAGAAATATTTTAAACCAACGACTTTCATCAATATTCCACTAATAATTTTCAGAGATAAAAACAAGAAAGACACCAAAATCGAGCAACAAACGGTTCGAGAAATGGAGGATGACAATGGGGAAACCGACAAAACCGAAGTTGTAATTCATGAAAACAAAAAGAGGGTTTATACCCGAGATATTCTATTAGTTACGGGCTTTTTGGATGGCGAAGAAATTAATATTTTGGTCAATCACTGGCCCTCGCGTTCTGGCGGAGAGAAAAAAAGCAGTAAGTTTCGGGAAGCTGCCGGAAAATTAGACCGCAAAATAATGGATTCAATTTATAAAGTAAATCCCGATGCAAAAATTATTTGTATGGGCGATTTAAATGACGGAACTTATAACAAAAGTGTGAAAGAAGGCATTGGAGCCAAGTTGAAAAAATCCGAAGTAAAACGATTTGGCGTTTACAACCCTTTCGAACAAATGGCAAAAGACGGATTTGCCACTTTGTTTTATCGGGATGCTGGAGATATTTTCGACCAAATCATGGTTTCCGAAACTTTAATCCAAGCCGATTATTCTTCTTTTCGATATTGGAAAGCTGGAATTTTTAATAAGCAGTTTATGATTCAAACTACGGGGCAATACAAAGGATATCCGTTGCGACATTCGTTGAGTGAGGTTGGTTTTAGCGACCACTTTCCAGTTTATATTTATTTGATTAAAGAAGTGAAATAATTGTTTTAAATTAGCTGAAATAATAATGGTTTTCGGAACCAAATTCTA
>CAILTC010000427.1 GCA_903837025.1 uncultured Bacteroidota bacterium
ATTCTCGGTTATGTAGGAATAGGTATTATTGTAATGTTTGCCATTTTTGCGGGTACTATTTTTGCGAGTATAAGCAGCATGTCTCAAATTGGTAATTTTGGTTCGAGTATGGGAACTTTTATTAGTATTATCTATTTATTGATGGCGGCACTTTATTTCTTTCCAATTTACTATCTTAATAAATTTGCTTCTAATGCTAAAATTGCTTTAAGAGATAATGATACAGCATCGCTCACTACTTCATTTGAATATTTGAAATCGCATTATAAGTTTATTGGGGTTTTAACAGTAGTTATATTTTGTTTGTATGGTTTAATGATTGTTGGTGGTGGTATTGCAGCATTAGCTTTTAGAAGATAATTATTGAATACTATCTTTGGTGAAACGTACTTAAATAATCAAAAAAAAATCCGTCTTGTTTAATAACAAAACGGATTTTTAGGTTTAATATAGTGCGGTTTTATTTCTGACTTTTGATTTTGGCAACGTATTCAGTCAGCTTTTTACCATAAAGAGATTGAGCTACTTTTGGAGACATCGTCTTTTGAATGGTATCTAAATATTTAATATTAATATCATAAATCTCAGACAAGGCGATATAAGGTGCTATTTCGTGGTCTTTATTATTAACAGCAAAATTAGTAGCAAATAAATATTTTCGTTTAACATTTAAACCTTGTTTTACGGTTAAACTATCCACTAATTTTGTGTTTTTACTTTTAAGAGCATTGAATTTTTTCTCGATCAAATCTAGATTTTCGTCTCTAAAACGAGAATCTATTTTTTTATATTCTTGATATAAATCTTGGTTTTTCGAACCCGTTATTTTGGCACTAGCAATATATGAATCTAGATTGGTGTCGATATTTATTTTTCCAGCTTCGGCAAAAAATAATAAATTATTGTCTTTTGAATTGGTAACACCTCGATCTAAAAATAAATAGAGCATTTCAGGAGATTTCAAGTCTATATCTGTTTCGAAAGTTGACTTTCCGTCAATATGAATGGTGTCTATAGCAACAAGACTAGTATCTACAACTCTTTGAATGTATAATGTTCCGTTTTTTAATCCTTTTATGTTTCCACTAAGATGTAAATTTGTTTTTGATACTTCCTTGTTACAAGAGTATAATGTGATAAGGCTTAGAAATGCAATAATTGATTTTTTCATTGTTGATTTATATTTTATTGCAAAATAAAGAAAATTGTTGGAATGATTAACAATTGTCCTGTTGGATTTAATAAAAAATCCCAATCTAATTTTTATAAATTGGGATTAGTACATTTTTTAATTGGGATTATTTTTTCAACCAAGCTTCTTTTAATACTGATTTTGTTGCATCGGTTGCTTCTAGACTTTCCTTTTCTTCTTGAGGAAATTTCGTTTTTCCTTTAATGATTTGTTCTTTACCGTCCCGTTTTATTTTCACACTTATTTGTTCATTTTCTTTCCAGTTTTTACTTTCAGAAATCAAATCATAAATGTTGTCTAATGAATAAGCTTTGTCATTTATAGCCAATAAAATATCACCTCCTTTTAAGCCTAGATTGGTATAAAAAACGTTTAATTCAATATTTGGCGCAACAATTATTTCTTTAGTAGCTCTATTTATGGTTATAAATCTTGTTTTTCCTTCTATGAAAATATTGCTTGGTGTTTTTTTCATCGTTTTTGTAAGGCCAACTTTTGCAAAATAAGTTTCATAAGGAATAGGTGTTGTGCCTGAAACATACGTTTTTAGGAACTCGCCCACTTCAGGATAAGTCAATTCGGTGATTTTTGCAAAAAGTTCATCATCATTAAATGCTTTCGATACACCGTATTCGTTTGATAATTTTTGCATTAAATCAAGAATTCCTCTTTCGCCATTGCTTTTCTCGCGTATAATAATGTCAATACACATGCCTATTAAAGCTCCTTTTTGATAGACATTCAAATATTGATCTTTGTAGGGTTTCACAAGTACATTGGCACTCATTGTTGTAAAAGACATTTTATCATCGAGCGCTTTTGATTGTTCAATTTTATCTGACATTCTAGTATAAAATTCTTCCTCGGTTATCAATCCTTGGTTCACTTGAAAAAGATTAGCAAAATATTCGGTTACGCCCTCATACATCCATAAATGTTCAGACATTTTTGGTGCATTATAGTCAAAATTCTGGATTTCTTGTGAATGAATAGTTAAAGGAGTGACAATATGAAAAAATTCATGTGAAACTACATCTTTCAATTCCGATGCTAATTTGTCTTTTCCTAACATTTCCGGCATAACTACAGTCGTAGCTGTTGGGTGTTCTAATGCTCCAAATCCTTTAGCATCTTGTTTATTCATATCCGATAAATAGAGCAAAACACTGTATTTTTTGGTCGCATTAAATTTTCCTAAAAAGTGTTTTTGCGCCGTCATCATGGTTTTCATTTCAGGAGTAATACTTTCGGCAGTTATTTTTCCATTTGGAGAATAAACAGCAATTTGAATATCCATATCATCCACTTTAAAAGAGGTGAAGTCAGGCTTTGCATACATAATTGGATTTTCGACCAAAGTTGCATAACGAGAAGATACAAATAGATCATTTGTAGTAGAAGTGTCCTGATCTATCATTGAGGTTGCTCCCCAAAGTGCTGCTGGATGCGAGATCGTTACTTGATAGGGTACAGACATATAATTGGTAAAATACCCAACAAAGCAATGCGTGTTGAGCATTATGTTTTTGCCTGCATCAATGTTAGAACCTGCTGGAGAGAAAACTTCACCTTCACCAAAACCTTTTCCAGTTTCGGTATCAAAGGTATCATTGACTAAATAAGTGATTTTATCTAGTTTTTTAGCATTGGAAATTGACCATGAATTTACATCCGATTTTTTTACGTCCAATAAATTTCCTTTGGCATCAAAAGCTTTTAAATCATCAATATATTTACCATAATTATCATCGGAATAGGTTCCAGGAACTGTTTTTGGAATGTGATAGGTAATTTCGTCTGAATGTATTTTTGGAACTTTAACAGTTACCAGCACTTTGTCGTCCTTAATTTCATTCAAATTAATGTTGACTTTAATTTCTTCTTTGTCCGAAGTAGCAATTGCAGTACTTGTTGTTTTGCAGCTCCAAAGTAGTGTTGTAAATGCAAACACAAAAAATATTTTTTTCATTTTCGAGGGTTTTAAAATTTTAGGATTAGTCTTAGGAAAAATAGATTTGTTACAATTTTTAATAAGTAATTTTAAAATAAAAAAAAACTCCTGAATTCAGGAGTTTATAAATTAATCGAGTTTGTTTTTTATATAATATTTTCCATCTAAATCTTCATCAAAATCATCAATTTTAACGGGTTTTGGTTTTGGTTTATTTGCTGCGGCTTTCTTTTTCCACATTTCAAATTTTTCAGTAGGCATCTTCTTTTTCATGATTTCTAGAACCTCTTTTTCGACTAAGCCAAATTCTTTTTTAATGATTTCAAAAGGATTTTTTTCTTCTAAGGCGAATGTAACAAGTTTTTCTGTTTGTTCCCAGGTCAATTCTTTGCGGTTACTCTTTTTCATCACGTGAAAATTAATTCAAATAGGTATTAATGATTAATGAAATATTGATTCTAAATTAGGTACCAATATTAATAAAAAAATCAATTACTTTTTATCTAAAGTGAATTTTTTTTATAGCATTTAATGATTTTGTGATAAACGTTGTTTTTGAAAAGGTATTTTTAATAAATTATTTAGTTTATTATTTTCTTTTGGATCCAAGTGAGAATCAATTCCGTAGATTATTTCTTCTTTTGGGAGATACATAAAGGTTCCAAATATCCGATCCCAAATCGAAAAAATATTACCATAATTACTATCCGTATAAGGCAAACGATAATGATGATGCACCTTATGCATATTTGGCGACACAATAAAATAACTTATAAATACATCTAATTTCTTAGGTAATGATAGGTTAGCATGTGTAAATTGTGTTGAAATAACGGAAAGTGTTTGGTACATAAAAACCATCCACATCGGACTTCCAACTACTATGATTCCCAGTGTAGTAAATACAAATCGTATGATACTTTCGCCAGGATGATGTCTGTTTGCAGATGTGGTGTCTACCCAAATATCGCTGTGATGAATTAGATGAAAACGCCATAAAAATTTGACTTTATGCTCGATTAAATGTACCAAATAAGCCCCAATTAAATCTAATAAAAGCAAGCCAATTAGGATATAAGGACATAAAGGCATTGGTGGAAGCCATTGCAAAATACCAAAATTATGGGTAATGGTCCAATCGGAAGTTTTTAATAAAATAAATGCTAAAACAAAATTGATGATAATTGTTGTTGCTGTCAAGAATAAGTTGATACCTGCATGATGCCATTTTTTATAATTAAATTTAAAAAGCGGAAAAGCATTTTCTATTAACCAAAACAGGGTGATGCCACTAACAAGAATAAGACTTCTGTGAGACGAAGGAATGGTTGTGAAATAAGATACTATTTCTCTCATAATCAGTAAATTTATTTTCAAATCTAATGATTTTTTGAGAATATTTTATTTGATTATCCGAAATGTTAGATTTATTCTGGAACCAATGGGTTTTGAGGTTTTCGGAATTTGGTGTTTCCAGAAATGTTGTGTTGTTCCTCTCATTATCAATAAACTACCATGTTCTAGAATAATACTTTTTTTTAGACCTTTTATAGAATTGTGCTTTAACTGAAAAACACGTTCGGCACCAAAACTTACTGAGGCAATTATAGGATTAATTCCTAATTCCTTTTCATTATCAGCATGCCAGCCATTACTGTCTTTTCCGTCGCGATACTGATTGAGTAAAACGGTGGTGAAATTGGTATCTGTAATACTTTCGATTTGCCATTTTATCTTTTGCAACAAGGGTGTCCAAGGATGTGGTTGCATTTTAATATTCGAATAGGAGTAGGGTTTTCCTTCGTTGCCAAATAAAGCCGTCAATCTTGGTTGAGGGTGAGTTTTGCCGAAAACCTGAATATCGTCTTGTTGCCAAGGGATTTCGTTTGCTAATTGGGCAAAAATTGCGTCGGCCTCTTTTTTGTTAAAAAGAGAAGGGTAATAAATGATTTCTGTGTCTGGTAGATTAAGAATTTGTGGTTCCGATTGAAAAAGTGAATTCATGATGCAATAATAAAAAGAAAAACGGAATCTTGAATTTTTGTTGCTTTCTTTATTTGTTTTGAAAATATTTTGCTAAATAATATCCATTTATTCCTATTACAAAAATATTGGTAATAATTATAGGCCAAGAAGTTAGCAGTAGAATGCCATAAGCAACAAATAATAACGCGCCTATTGAATTTATGATGCGCAAAGTAATCATGTTTTTCATCAAAAATGAAACCATTATTGCCAAGGACGCCATATATCCAACCCATTCTGTTAAAGGAATTCCAAACATCTTTCTTAATTTTAAGTAAAAGTAGCATTAAAAAAGGGTTTATTTTTATTTTAAATAAAAAAACCTGCAAGTTTTTACTCACAGGTTTTAGTTTTTCTCCTTTTTAGGATTATTTGATCAATTCAAAACTTCGTTTAACAAAAGCGGTTAGATCTTCTCCTTTTAAAAGGTTTTGAGATAATTTTGCCAAGTCTAAAGCTTGTTTTACCAAACCTTCTTGAGCTGTTTTGTCTTGCATGTTTAAGATATTTGATGCTAATTCGGAGTTGGTATTAACCACTAGATTGTACATCTCTGGCATATTTCCCATTCCGAACATTCCGCCACCACCACCGGATTGGCTCATCTCTTTCATACGTCGCATAAATTCAGGTTGTGTGATGATGAAAGGTGCCGCTTGACTGTCCATGGCTTCTAATTGAACGGAATACGTTTGTTTTGGAACAAATCCTTCTAAAACAGTTTTTAAGCTTTCTTTTTCTTCGTCTGATAATTTAGAAATTGTAGTTTCTTCTTTTTTGATTAAATTATCAATATGATCAGAATCGACACGAACGAAAGTCATTTCGCTATTATCACCTTCAATTTTTTGAATTAAATGCGAGATAATTGGTGAATCTAAAAGTAAAACTTCATATCCTTTTTCTTTGGCAATTTCTATATAAGAGTGTTGCGCTTCTTTGCTTCCGGCGTATAGAACCACCAGTTTTCCGTCTTTATTGGTTTGGTTTTCCTTTAGATTTTCTTTCAATTCGTCTAAAGTAAAGAATTTATTATCTACCGTTGGATACAAAACAAAACCAGATGATTTCTCATAGAATTTTTCCTCAGAAAGCATTCCATATTCTAATACGATTTTGATGTCGTTCCATTTTTTCTCGAATTCTTCACGGTTTTCATTGAATAATGATTTCAATTTATCAGCCACTTTACGGGTAATATAATTCGAAATTTTCTTCACTGCAGCATCTGCTTGCAAACTAGAACGCGAAACATTCAAAGGAATATCTGGTGAATCGATTACTCCTTTTAGCATGGTCAAGAATTCAGGAACAATTCCTTCGACATTATCAGTTACATAAACCTGATTTTGGTACAATTGGATTTTGTCTTTCTGAATTTGTAAATCAGAACCTAACTTTGGAAAATATAAAATTCCAGTTAAGTTGAACGGATAATCTACATTTAAATGAATGTGAAATAACGGTTCTTCAAATTGTAAAGGATACAATTCGTGGTAAAAACTTTTGTAATCTTCATCCGATAATTCGGCTGGTTGTTTAGTCCAAGCTGGATTTGGGTTGTTGATGATGTTGTCGACTTCCACTTCGGTGAAAATTTCGTCTTTGTTTTCAGATTCAACAAATTCGCCTTTCTTTTGCTCGATTTTCTCGGTTCTGGTTCCAAATTTAATTGGAATAGGCATAAATTTATTATATCTATTCAACAATTCTTTGATTTTGTACTCTTCTAAAAATTCTAAAGAATCTTCGGCAATATGCAAAACAATTTCGGTTCCGCGAGAGGTTTTGTCCGATGGTTCTAAAGTAAATTCTGGGCTTCCGTCGCAGGTCCAGTGAGCTGCAGGTTCGTCTTTATGTGATTTAGTAATGATTTCCACTTTTGAAGCCACCATAAAAGCAGAATAGAATCCAAGACCAAAATGGCCAATTATTCCAGAATCTTTAGCTGAATCTTTGTATTTTTCTAAAAATTCTTCGGCACCTGAAAAAGCAATTTGGTTGATGTATTTTTCTACTTCATCCGCAGTCATCCCTAAACCTTGATCGATAATATGCAATTTCTTACCTTCTTTATCGATTTTTACTTCGATAATTGGGTTGCCATATTCTACTTTAGCTTCGCCAATGCTAGTTAAATGTTTTAATTTTAAGGTAGCATCTGTTCCGTTCGAAATTAATTCTCGCAAAAATATTTCATGATCGCTGTATAAGAATTTCTTGATTAAGGGAAAGATGTTTTCTACCGAAACGTTAATTTTTCCAGTTGTCATATTTAGATTTTTTAAGTTTTATAATTTAATTCATTTAGTCAAATAAGATACCAATTAAAAAAAAGTGACAAATTGTCGGAAATGTTAATTTTATTTCAAAATCCATGTTTAAGTTGAAAATTCAGGCTTTAGAATCATACCTTTGCGTAAGTTTAATCTTTAAAATCCCTCAAAAATGAAAAAAATTATTGCATTGGCGACCATTGCTATTTTGCTATTTTCTTGTAAAACCACTTCGGTTACAAGTACAAAATTAGACAGAACATCACAAGTCGAAATCAAAGGAAATTGGGTAATAAGCGCTGTTACTTTTGGTGGTTCGGAATATTTCAAAGTAAATTCCTTTCAAATTGCCGATTCCCAATGTCTTGTAGGAAGCACTTGGAAGTTTATTTCGAATAATAACAAAGGCGAAATGACTTTGACTAAAACGGATTGTCCAACATTCAGTTCGCCAATTACTTGGTTTGTCAATCAAGAAGGTCAATTCGTTCTGAAAATCCTTGATGCAGGCGTAAAAGCAAAAGCAGTTAGAGAAGGTTATGTTTTGAGAATTGCGAATCAAACGACAACTTCTTTCCAATTAGTGGAAAATATAAATGTAGGGGGTAAACAAACTGAAATAGTTTACCAATTTGAAAAAAATAACTAATTTAAAATAGAGATATGAAAAAGATTACGATTGTTGCGATAGTGTTAGTTTTAACAATGGGTTCGTTTTTGACGGGTTGTACCGCTATAAAAAATACAAATAATACTCAAAAAGGAGCGGGAATAGGTGCTGTAGCCGGAGGTTTATTGGGAGCAGTTCTTGGAAATAATCTTGGAAAAGGAGGAAACGGAGCTTTGGGAGCCGTATTAGGCGGTGTTGTTGGTGGAGTTGCCGGTGGAGTCATTGGTAATAAAATGGACAAGCAAGCCAGAGAAATTGGAACTGCAATTCCCGGGGCCGATGTGGTTCGTGTGGGTGAAGGAATTAAGCTAGTTTTAAATGAAAATGCGGTACGTTTTGATACCAACAAATCAACTTTGACTGCTACTGCAAAAACCAATTTAGATAAATTAGTTTTGGTTTTTAATGAATATCCGGATACTAATATTACTATTTATGGTTATACCGATGCTACTGGATCGGCCGAATATAATTTGAAACTTTCACAGGAAAGAGCTAGTTCAGTAAAAAATTATTTGGCAAGCAAAGGCTTACTTGCAACAAGATTTAACACAACTGGATTAGGAATTGCAGATCCAATTGCAACGAATGATACACCTGTAGGAAGAAGTCAAAATCGTCGTGTAGAATTTGCTATTACTGCGAATGACAAGATGGTGCAAGATGCAAAAAAAGAGTC
>CAILTC010000428.1 GCA_903837025.1 uncultured Bacteroidota bacterium
GTCAATTTTACATGGTCCAAAGTCTAAAATTGCTTCATTGGTAACAGTTCCTAATTTATAGAAAGCTACATTATTTGCTTTCAATTTATTTTCGACAATAGCATTGTCTTTGGCTTGGAAAACAATGGCAATATTTTCAGAAAATAAATATTTGATGATGTCTTTTTCTTCGAAAACGGAGAAATCTAATTGAGCTCCCAGATTCACATCGGCAAAACACATTTCTAATAAAGTAGTAATCAATCCACCACTTCCTATATCGTGTCCAGCCAAAATTTGATTATCAAGAATTAATTCTTGCAAGGTATTAAACGCATTTTTAAAAAAAGCCGCGTCTTTTATTGTTGGCGCATCGTTTCCAATGGTATTCAAGATTTGTGCAAATGAGGAACCTCCCAATTTGAAATCGTCTTGTGACAAATTGATGTAATAGATAGAACCACCGTCTTTTTGTAAAACAGGTTCTACTACTTTTCTAATATCAGTACAATTTCCTCCCGCAGAAATAATTACTGTTCCTGGCGCAATTACTTCGTCGTTTGGATATTTTTGTTTCATCGAAAGGGAATCTTTTCCGGTTGGAATGTTGATTCCTAATTCGATTGCAAAATCCGAACAGGCTTTTACAGCAGCATATAAACGAGCATCTTCGCCTTCGTTTTTACACGCCCACATCCAGTTGGCCGAAAGTGAAATTCCGTCTAATCCATTTTTTATTGGTGCCCAAACGATATTCGATAAGGATTCGGCAATAGCTGTTCTTGTTCCTGCAACAGGATCAATTAAGGAAGCGATAGGCGAGTGGCCTATTGAAGTTGCGATTCCTTCTTTTCCTATATAATCCAAAGCCATAACCCCACAATTATTCAATGGCAATTGTAACGGTCCAGCACATTGTTGTTTGGCTACTTTTCCGCCCACACAACGATCTACTTTATTCGTTAACCAATCTTTACAGGCAACTGCCTCTAATTGAAGGACTTGCTCTAAATAGGTGGCGATATTTTGTTTCGAATAATCTAAATCAGCGTATTTTCTATCGATAGTTGTATCGGTCATCACCACTTTTGGCGAACTTCCGAAGAAATCTTCCAAAGCATAATCCATCGGTTTTGCGCCAGTCGATTTTGACTCGAAAGTAAAACGATGATCGCCCGTAACATCACCCACTTGGTACATTGGAGCGCGCTCTCTGTCAGCAATTCGTTGTAAAATGTCAATATCTTTTTTACCAATAACTAATCCCATTCTTTCTTGAGATTCGTTACCAATGATTTCTTTTGCCGAAAGCGTTGGGTCTCCAACAGGCAATTTATCCAAATCAATCAATCCACCTGTTTCTTCAACTAATTCCGAAAGACAGTTCAAATGTCCTCCAGCACCGTGATCGTGAATCGAAACAATTGGATTATGATCGCTTTCTACCAAACCACGAATGGCGTTGGCAGCTCGTTTTTGCATTTCAGGGTTCGAACGTTGTACCGCATTCAACTCGATTCCAGAACTCATCGCTCCAGTATCGGCAGAAGAAACAGCCGCTCCACCCATTCCGATTCTATAATTTTCACCGCCAAGAATTACGATTTTATCCCCTTCTTGTGGTTTATGTTTTATCGCTTGATCTAATTTTCCATAACCAATTCCGCCAGCTTGCATGATTACTTTATCGTAACCCAACTTGCGATTTCCTTCTTCATGTTCAAAAGTCAAAAGAGAACCCGTAATAAGCGGTTGTCCGAATTTATTTCCAAAATCAGAAGCTCCGTTCGATGCTTTGATCAAAATATCCATTGGCGTTTGATACAACCAATTTCTTTCGGCAACAGCATCTTCCCAATTTCTATTTTCCTCTAATCGAGAATACGAAGTCATATAAACCGCCGTTCCTGCCAATGGCAAAGAACCTTGGCCACCCGCCAAACGATCGCGAATTTCTCCTCCAGAACCTGTTGCAGCTCCGTTGAAAGGCTCTACGGTTGTTGGGAAATTATGCGTTTCTGCTTTTAAGGAAATCACCGAATCGAATTCTTTGATCTCATAAAAATCAGGTTTGTCGGCCGTTTTTGGAGCAAATTGTTGCACTCTTGGTCCTTTTACAAAGGCCACATTATCTTTGTAAGCCGAAACAATATCGTTAGGGTTTTCAGAAGATGTTTTTTTGATTAATTTGAATAGGGAAGAAGGCATTTCTTCACCATCGATTACGAAAGTTCCGTTGAAAATTTTATGACGACAATGCTCTGAATTGGCTTGCGAAAAAGCAAAAATTTCAGAATCAGTTAATTTTCTACCTAATTTGGTCGAAAGATTATCTAAATATCCTACTTCGTCAGGGCTTAAAGATAAACCTTCGGATTGGTTATAAGCAGCAATATCTTCAATATCTAAAATCGCTTCCGGAAGCAC
>CAILTC010000429.1 GCA_903837025.1 uncultured Bacteroidota bacterium
CGAAGGGTTCAAATGTTTATAGAAGAAAATTGATACGAATAGGATACGACCCCATCGGGGTCGAAGAAAACATGGCTGCTATATTTCTATAAACATATGATCCCTTTGGGATCAAGGAATATGTTCATCATCTAACATTCATTATTGTTGGTGATTTCATCAACAAGAAATAAAACCGAAATAAATCCGTACAAAAGAAAATCCTGATAGTGAAAACAGCAACTGCAGCTATGCAATTCAATCAGTAAAGTAAAAGTGTTTGGTAAAACTATCTATTTTTTTATCTACAAAGAGATGCGCTGAAAATATTAAACCATTTGATAGATACTCAAATTTATCAATGGTATCGTAATCGAAATTCTTATAATTCGGATTGTCTTTATGGAAAGCACTCATCTGCATCATTTGATGCTTTTCATTATATACATTTTCTTCTGCTAAGTTTTTTTTCTTCCGGTTTTCCAGGTAAATGCTTTCAGTATGCAAGCTATCATTGTACGCATAATTATAGCTGTAGAAAGGTTTACCCTTTGCATCAAAAGCATCTTTTCTTACCAACCTGCCTTTAGCATCATAAAAAAAACGCATCGCCATATAAAATGCATTCGTGTCTATTTTGTCCCATTCAGTGATCACCTGTTTCTTCTCGTTATAAACCCTTTTTTCAACAATTACATGAGTAGTGTCTTGCGTATAAATATATCGCGTTATCGCGTTGCCACTATTGTCGTACTCAAATTCATAAATATCTCTGATCTTTGTTTTAGAAGTATCCTGATAGTTGATCCTTCTTACTAATTGCTCGGCTTTATTGTAGTAATTGACCGCGGTTATTGCCAGCAATCTTATTTGGGAAATTGGGTTGGTTTTTACTAATTGGTAAGTACTAGAAAATATCCGGCTTTCTATTATTTGTCCGGTACTGTCATAGTAGATGCATTGCAGCAAAGCTGAATCCTTTGCCCTGCCCTTCCTATCTGCTCTGTACTTATACACTAATTCTCTGTTTATTTTATATTCTTTGATTTTTTCAGTCTCATTCTGTAGCTCATGCGAAAAGTAAATGGTTGTTTTAGTTTGTGTAAAGCTGCTTACAAACAATAATAACAGGAAGGATAAAAGAGAGATTGGTTTCATAGATCATATGAGGTCTTTACATTTTCTGGTTTTCTGACACGAAGGTAGTTTGAAAAATATTTTAAATAAATAATCGGCAATGGTAGATGTGTTGTTATTTTAAAAAAAGTTTAAAATTAGTACCTGATAACACATGTCTGGGCGAAGCCAGTTTGAACAAATGCTAAATTGAAAATATAGAGTGAAGTTAATATTTAAAGATAAAAGCGAAACGTCCAGTCCGAACTAATATTGACAATTGCATTAAGCCGATGTTAGATTATCCAGCCTGCTTTTACAAATACCTTGATGGCGATAGTTGTTATCTGGATAAAATAAAATTGACAATAAAATAAACTAATGAAAGCCCAAAAAATAAGGATGAAAGAATATACAATGTATAACTAGAATATGTAAAAAATCGATGAACAATTCCCTTTACACGATTTTTTGTACTTTTTTGTTTTTCAAAATA
>CAILTC010000430.1 GCA_903837025.1 uncultured Bacteroidota bacterium
AATCGATAGTTTATGGAAATCTCGAAAAATAATTAAGCAGTTCAAGCCCAATGTGGTTATAGGAACTGGAGGTTTTGCTTCGGGACCATTATTGCAAATGGCAAATATGATGCATATTCCAACGGTGATTCAGGAACAAAATTCGTTTCCGGGAATAACCAATAAATTATTGAGCAAGAAAGCGAATAAAATTTGTGTTGCCTACGAAAATTTAGAACGGTTTTTTCCAAAAGAAAAAATGATTCTGACAGGAAATCCTGTTCGTCAGGATTTAATCGACATCGAAAGTAAAAGAGAAGAAGCCATTCAGTATTTCAATTTAGATGTCAATAAAAAAACGTTGTTAGTTCTTGGCGGAAGCCTTGGCGCAAGAAGAGTCAATCAATTAATCGAAAAAGAATTAGATAAAATAGTTGCTCAAAATGTGCAGATCATTTGGCAATGTGGGAAATTATATTTCGAAGATTATAAAAAATATAATAGCCCCCTAACCCCCGAAGGGGGAACTAGTAACGACAATAAAACAAATAATGTTCAAGTTTTAGCATTCATTGACCGAATGGATTTGGTTTATGCTACTGCCGACATTGTGATTTCTCGAGCTGGAGCTTCTTCTGTTTCGGAATTGTGTATTGTCGGGAAACCGGTAATTTTTATTCCCTCACCAAACGTAGCCGAAGATCATCAAACCAAAAACGCCAAATCAATAGTCGATAAAAAAGGAGCGATTATGATTAAGGAAAGCGAACTTGATTCGGAATTTAGCCTTGTTTTTGAAGCTTTATTAAAAGACCAAGGAAAGCAAGACCAGTTGAGTAAAAATATTAAACATTTGGCTTTGCCAAACGCAACAAAACAAATAGTTGACGAAATTTTAAAATTAGTCTAAAGGCGAAAGTCACAAAGTCAAACGACTTTGGACTTTAGAACTTTAAGGCTTTCAAACTAAATTATGAATCTAAATCAAATACATAACGTTTATTTTATAGGAATCGGAGGAATTGGGATGAGTGCTTTGGCACGTTATTTCAAAACCATTGGAAAGAATGTGTCCGGTTATGATAAAACGGAAACGCAACTAACTAGAGAATTACAACAACATGGAATTGCCATTCATTTTGAAGATAATATTGATTTAATCCCTGCCGATTATTACGTAGAAAATACCTTAGTAATTATTACGCCGGCGGTTCCTAAACAGCATTCGGAGTGGAATTATTTTATAGAACGTGATTATGAAATTAAGAAAAGAGCCGAAGTTTTAGGGATAATTACAAAAGACACTTTCTGTTTTGCGGTTGCGGGAACGCACGGAAAAACGACTACATCAGGAATTCTTGGACATATTTTATTTGAAAGCGGTGTAGATGTTACTGCTTTTATTGGCGGAATTGTCGAAAATTATAATTCGAACTTAATTGGAAACGGAAAAACAGTTACCGTTGTCGAAGCCGATGAATTTGATCGCTCTTTCTTGCATTTGCATCCCAATATTGCTTGTGTAACCTCGATGGATGCGGATCATTTGGATATTTATGGAGATAAAGCGGCAATCGAAGCGTCATTTGTAGAATTTGCGGATAAAGTAGAGGATAAAAGCAAACTTTTCATAACCAAAGAGTTACCTATTAAAGGAGTTACTTGTGCCGTAAATGAAGAAGCGGTTTTTTCTGCTTGCAACATTCGAATTGTAAATAGTCAGTACGTTTTTGACGTACAAACACCAACGGAAATCATTATGAATTTGCAATTTGGTTTGCCAGGAAAACATAATTTAATGAATGCACTCATGGCATTGGCGATGGCAAAAACTTTCGGTCTCCCAAACGAAGACATTGCTAGTGCCTTGCTTTCATTCAAAGGAATAAAGCGACGATTTTCGTATCAAATAAAAAACGAAAATTTGGTTTACATCGATGATTATGCGCATCATCCTACCGAAATAAATGCGGTTCATCAAGCGGTTCGAGAATTGTATCCAAACCAGAAAGTGTTGGCTGTTTTTCAACCTCATTTGTTTAGCCGAACTAGAGATTTTGCCGATGATTTTGCAAAGAGTCTTTCTGCATTTGACGAAGTACTTTTGTTAGATATTTATCCGGCTCGCGAATTGCCAATGGAAGGAATTACTTCGCAATGGTTAATGGATAAAATGAATAATATACATAAAAAATTAGTACAAAAACAGGAATTAATTCCTTCAATTTTAGACAGCGATGCAACTGTTATTGTAACGATTGGAGCGGGTGATATTGGAGAAATGGTTCCGACAATTAAAAAAGCGTTAGATGAAACTAATTAATTGGACAAATATTCGATTTATACTGATGTTTTCATTGGTTATTTTTCTGTTTTCATTTACTTCAAAACGGAATGAAAGCAGAAAATTAAGCAAATCTGTCATTATTTTTGTAGGAGATAACGCTCCTTTTGTCAACCAAGAAACGGTTAATAAATTGTTAATAGAAAATAATAGAGATGTAAAAAGTATTGGTAAAGATAAATTAGATTTGAATAAGTTGGAAAAGGCTCTGAACGCTCAAGAAATGATTGAAAAATCTGAGGTATTTGTGAGTGTTGATGGAGTGTTGAAAGCAATCGTAAAACAAAAAACTCCTGTAGCTAGAGTTTTTGACGGAGACAATTCTTTCTATATTGATTATAAAGGGAATACCATGCCGTTATCGACTAATTTTACAGCTAGAGTTCCACTTGTTTCGGGGGAAATTAATAAAAAAAATGGCGGAGATTTAGCCGAATTATTTCGCATAATTCATGACGATGAATTTTTGAAAAAAAATATCATTGCTGTACAGGTTATGCCAAACGGGAGCTTAAAAATGCTCAATAGAAATTTTAATTATCAAATTGATTTTGGTGGAACGGTACGAATGAAGGCCAAATTTAATAATTACAAAGCTTTTTTTCAAAAAGCAGTTTTAGATAGTTCTTTATATAAATATAAAATAATTGACCTCCGGTTTTCGCAACAAGTAGTGTGTACTAAATAATAGATAATGGAAAAAGAAAATATTGCTGTAGGTCTAGATATTGGGACAACAAAGATAGTGGCCATGATTGGCAAGAAAAATGAATATGGAAAACTAGAAATTTTAGGTATTGGAAAATCTAAAAGTTTAGGTGTAGCAAGAGGTGTTGTCAATAATATTACCCAAACGATACAATCAATTCAGCAAGCTGTTTTAGAAGCGGAGAATAAGTCGGGTTATAAGATTAAAAATGTAGTTGTTGGTATTGCAGGTCAGCATATTCGTAGCATTCAACACAGTGATTACATTATTAGAAGTAGTGCTGAAGAAGTAATTGGAGAAAATGACATTCAGCTTTTGATTGACCAAGTTAATAAATTAGCGATGTTACCTGGTGAAGAAATTATTCACGTTTTACCACAGGAATTTAAAATAGATGGACAATCGGATATCAAAGAACCGATAGGGATGTATGGTGGAAGATTAGAATCTAGTTTTCATGTAGTAGTAGGGCAAGCCGCTTCAATACGAAATGTAGGAAGATGTATTCAAAGTTCAGGAATAGAATTGTCAGGATTAACCCTGGAACCATTGGCTTCAGCGGATGCAGTTTTAAGTCAAGAAGAAAAAGAAGCTGGTGTTGCCTTAATTGACATTGGTGGTGGAACAACAGATTTGGCCATTTTTAAAGATGGAATTATTCGTCATACTGCCGTTATTCCTTTTGGAGGAAATGTAATTACGGATGATATAAAAGAAGGTTGTTCGATTATCGAAAAACAAGCCGAATTATTGAAAGTTAAATTTGGATCAGCTTGGCCAGGAGAAAATAAAGACAACGAAATTGTTTCGATTCCGGGTTTAAGAGGAAGAGAGCCAAAAGAAATTTCGTTGAAGAATTTATCTAAAATTATTCACGCACGTGTTGTAGAAATAATAGAGCAGGTTTTTAATGAAATTAAGGATTACGGTCATGAAGATCCCCGTAAAAAATTGATTGCAGGAATTGTACTTACCGGAGGCGGAGCACAATTGAAACACATTAAGCAATTAGTAGAATATATTACTGGGATGGATACCAGAATTGGGTATCCAAACGAGCATTTGGCAGGAAATTCGGATGAAGAAATATCGAGTCCTTTATACGCTACAGCTGTTGGATTGGTAATGAATAGTATTGAAAATCATACTCAAAGTGCCGTTCGAATTGATTTAGTTGAAGCACCAAAAGTGCCGGTTTACAGAGCACCTGTTGTTCGAACAGTAGAAATTGAAGAACCAGTAATTGAAGTTGAAAATCAAAACCCTATCAAAAAAGAAGAATCAACAGGAGACAAAATAAAAAGATCCTTTTTTGACCGATATGTAGACAAGATCAAAGAATTCTTAGACAACGCAGAATAAAGAAATTAAGAATAAAAACAATATATAAAACCATAAGATGATGAGCAACTCAGAATTTGGAAGTATTTCATTTGATTTACCAAAAAACCAATCAAATGTAATAAAAGTTATTGGAGTAGGTGGAGGTGGAAGCAATGCTATAAACCACATGTTTAAACAAGGAATCAAAGGAGTTGATTTCATTGTGTGTAATACCGATTCTCAGGCATTGGATAACAGTTCTGTTCCAAATAAAATTCAGTTAGGTGTCAACTTAACCGAAGGACTTGGAGCTGGAGCAAATCCAGATGTTGGTCAGCAATCTGCTATAGAAAGTATTGCCGATATTGAGAAAATGCTTGACGGAAACACTAAAATGGTTTTCATCACCGCAGGAATGGGTGGAGGAACCGGAACAGGTGCAGCGCCAGTAATTGCGCAATTGGCCAAAGAAAGAGATATTCTTACCGTAGGTATTGTTACTCTTCCTTTCTTGTTTGAGGGAAAAGTGCGTCAGGAACAAGCCCTTATTGGGATTGATAAATTACGCAAACAAGTCGATTCATTAATTGTTATCAATAATAATAAATTAAGAGAAGTGTACGGAAATCTTGGTTTCAAAGCTGGATTTTCTAAAGCGGATGAAGTTTTGGCAACAGCCTCAAGAGGAATTGCCGAAGTAATTACGCATCACTACACTCAAAATATCGATTTGAAAGATGCTAAAACAGTTTTGTATAATAGCGGAACAGCTATTATGGGATCTGCAGTTGCTTCAGGTGAAAATAGAGCTAAAGAAGCGATTGTTTCGGCTTTAGATTCTCCATTGTTGAATGATAATAAAATTACTGGTGCCAAAAACGTATTGTTGCTCATCGTTTCTGGCTCTGATGAAATCACGATTGATGAAATAGGTGAGATCAATGATTATATTCAAAGCGAAGCTGGTCATAATGCTAATATTATTATGGGAGTTGGTGAAGAAGAATCACTTGGGGACTCTATTTCGGTTACAATAATCGCTACTGGATTTGATATCGAACAACAAAATGAAATCGTAAATACCGAAGTAAAAAAAATTATTCACACCCTTGAAGACGAACAAAAGAGCGTGCATGATTTGACAAAAAAAACAGTTCCTGGATTTAATTTTAATAGCGAAACGCCATCAACAAATTCTAATGAAAGAATTGTTTTCGAATTATTAGAAGATACCGTTGCCGTGCCAGAAGTTGTTTCAATAAACAAAGAAGAATTAATGGTTATGTCAGAATTTATAAAAAATCTAGACGTAACCTTCGAAATTGTTTCTCCAATTAAGGACTTAGATTTTATAGTTTCAACACCAAAAATTGAAAGTTTTAGAGATTCGTTCGTAAGTCAACGCGTAAAACCAGTTGAAGTAGTTGCTCCAAAAGCGGTAGAAAGACAAGAACAAACGGCTTTTTCTTTTGATTTGCCTCTTTTTAATCCAACTCCAGTTGCTGAGCCAGTTGCTAAAATAGAAGAAAACACTGTTTTATTCGAACTGACCAACGAAACACGAGCGATCACGGTTAAGGAAGCAGTTCAATTTGTTCCCGTAACGGAATTGACCGACAAAGGAATTATCAGATATTCGCTTGAAGAATTCACCGAATTAGAAAATGTTCTTTCAGAGGCAAAACCCGCTGCAATTGTTGAGGAAGTTGTTCCAGAAGAGTTGAACATCACCATGAAAAAGGTAGAGCGAATTGAAAATACCACTTCAACTTTCGAAAACATTTCTCCTATGGAAATGACAATTGAAGAAACATTGAAATTCAGAGCAGACGAAAGAAGGAAGAAACTAAAGGAATTCAATTATAAATTCCACAATAATATTTCAAAAATTGATGAATTAGAAAGAGAACCAGCCTACAAACGGTTAGGAATTGATCTTTCAAATACGCAATCTAATACTACAAATTCAAGGATATCGGTAGGAACTGACAGTAATGACGACCTACAGCTGCGATCTAATAATTCGTACTTGCATGACAATGTAGACTAACTAATTCAAACCAAAGTGGACTAACCCGAAAATTGAATTTAATTTTCGGGTTTTTTCATCCTAACAAGCAGGAACGACAAAGTAATGAGTTGTAAATCCCATTAAAATTCTTTAGATTTGTCGGGCCTTAATCCAGCTGTTCGTTACAAGCTTTTTATTTGAAAATGCTTTTTTCCAAGAACCTAAAAGAGCTTCCGTTGGTCGCTTTTTATGTTCAAGAAAAAATACATTTTCTCTAAAAAAGGCTTTTCACTATCATCTGGGGCAAAAAAAATAATTCGCATTCAGTTTTCCGACTTTTCGGCAAATCTTAAAATCGTTAATTAAAAATCTAAAATAGAATGAGTTTATCAGTACAAATCATGGACGATATTAAAATCGCTATGAGAGCTAAAGATACCGTAGCATTAGAAGCATTAAGAGCCATAAAATCTGAAATTCTTTTAGCTCAAACAGCTACAGGATCAAAAGAAGAAATATCGGCAGATGACGAAATTAAACTACTTCAAAAATTGGTAAAAACCCGTAAGGATAGTGCCAAAATTTTTACAGAACAAAATCGTTTAGATTTGGCAGAGCCTGAATTGGCACAAATTGCGGTAATCGAAAAATTCTTGCCAGCACAATTAAGTGAAACCGAAGTTGAAGCTGTAATTGCAAAAATTATTGCCGAAACTGGCGCTACAGGTATTGCAGCAATGGGAAAAGTAATGGGATTAGCTGCTGCACAATTAGGCGGAACTGCTGAAGGAAAAACCATTTCGACAATCGTTAAGAAATTGTTAGTTTAGACAAATTAGGCATCTTAGATTTTTTGACATTTTAGAATCTAAGAAGTCTAAAAATCTAAATAATCTAACAATCTAAAAATATTGGCTTCGTAGTTCAACTGGATAGAATTTCAGATTTCGGCTCTGAAGGTTGCAGGTTCGAACCCTGCCGAGGTCACTTTATGGGACAAAGAAGAAAAATTCTTCTTTGTCCCATTTTTATTTAAGGGTATTCGACTGTTAATCAAATATATAATCCCAACAACTTCGTTAACTCGAGTGGTTCGAAACTCATTTTTTAAAATAGTGAAATTTTCAGGGTAAATCGAACCAATCAAATCTCGTGAGTCTACCCACTCCCCACTAATGTAGCATTCATGAAGTTTCAGGAGATTTTCGATACCCGAATTTAATAAGTCATCTATATTTTCTTTATCTTCATTTATAACTGATAATTTCGATTCCAGTTTACTGATAATTTCACTATAAGATGATTTCATTTCCCTATAATCTTTAGCATCTATTTGTTGAGTTGCTAACAAATCTCTCACATGCGAGAGTCTCTTTTCATAATCTTTAAGTTGCACTATAAGTTTGTGTTTTTCTTCGTGAATTTCTTTAGTATTTTCGCTACTGTGACTTTTGGGGAAGTTTTATGGGATGTGTTTCCCTCGCAAAAAAAAATTGGAGGAGCGCCATTGAATGTAGCGTTAAGAATGAGTTCTTTAGGGGCAGCCACTACAATTATAAGTCGTGTAGGTAAAGATGAAGATGGTGATAATATAGTATCATTTTTAAAAGATCAGAATGTTTGTTCAGATTCAATTCAAGTTGGCGAGGAATATAAAACGG